>JAICUM010000686.1 GCA_025935855.1 Pirellulales bacterium
CGAAGCGCTCAATAAACTGAGCCTGCCGGCCGGCGTGGACATCAAAATCAAGGCATCGAGCCGGCACTAGTCGAGGAACCTGGCACTAGTCGAGGAACTACTGGTCGAAGAACATGACCGGATGCCACGCGGGTAACTTGCGGATCTCGTCCGCATCTCCCGCAGGCGACAGACCATAAGGCGCGAATCATGGCGATTGGCTTGCTCGGCCGCAAGGTCGGGATGACGCAAGTATTTGACGAAGCCGGAAAGGCTATTCCGGTGACCGTAATCCAGGCCGGCCCTTGCCGCGTGCTGCAGCTCCGCACCGCGGAGCGAGACGGCTATGCGGCGGTGCAGGTGGGTTACGGAGATAAGCCTCGCCGTTTGGCATCTCGCGCCCAGCGCGGTCATGTCGCTAAACTGGATAGCAAGCGGTCGAAGCGACTCGCGGCCGGCGGCGCCGAGCCGTCTGCTCGGGCGGCGTGCGAGCCTCAGAGGTTCGTTCGCGAGTTCCGCGGCGAGCTTGTCGACGGGGCGGGCGCGGAATACTCGATCGGCCAGGAGCTTTCCGTCGTTTTGTTGGAAGGCGTCAAGTCGGTCGACATCACCGGCACTTCGAAGGGCCGCGGCACCTCGGGCGTCATGAGGCGGCACAACTACAAGGGCCAGCGCGCCAGCCACGGCGTGAAGAAAGTGCATCGCCACGCCGGCTCGACCGGCTGCAACACCTTTCCCGCGCGCACCTTCAAGGGGCGCCGCATGGCGGGCCGCTACGGCAACGAGCGCAGCACGATCCGCAACCTGCGCGTCGTCCGCGTCGACGCGGAGAACCACCTGCTGCTGGTTTACGGCCCCGTGCCCGGGCCCAACGGCGGCTATGTGATCGTGCGCGAAACCAATAAACTCTAATTGCGGCTGGACTCCGATGGCGGTATTGCCAATTTACAATCGAACCGGACAGCAGGTCGGCAGCTACGACATCGACGTGGCCGCGCTGGCGCCTCGCATCAACAAGCAATTGCTGCACGATGTCGTGGTCATGTATCAATCGAACCAGCGATTGGGCACCGCCAAGACCAAGAGCCGCGGCGAAGTCGCCGGCACGACCAAGAAGATGTACCGTCAAAAAGGGACGGGCAACGCCCGCGCCGGATCGCGGCGCAGCGGCATTCGCCGGGGCGGCGGCCACATCTTCGCCAAGCGGCCGCGCGATTGGACGTATCGCTTGCCGCGCAAGGCCGTGCGTTTGGCGACGCGAATGGCGTTGGCCTCGAAGATTCGCGACGAGCAGGTCGTCGTGATCGACGAGTTGGCGTTTTCGGCGCCCAAGACGAAGGACATGGCCGCCATCTTGCGGGCGCTCAAGTGCGAGGGCGCGAGCCTGCTGGTCGCGACGGCCGCTCACGACGTCAATGTTTACAAAAGCGCACGCAACATCGCGGGCGTCTCCGTTTCGCCGGTGGCCGGCTTGAACGCCTTGAGCGTCTTGTCGCCGCGGCGAATGCTGGTCACCAAGGCGGCCCTGGACGCGATCCGCCAGCGGGCGACGCCCGGCGCCGCGGACGCCGGTTGAACGATTCACCAAGTCGAGCTGGAAGACGAGTTTTACGATCATGGCCGAGTTGACTTCGCAGACGCCGACGGAAGAACCGCAGGGGCTGGTTCTCTCGCCCCACCAGATCATCTTGCGCCCGCTGGTGACCGAGAAGGGCATGCACCGCTCGACGCGGTACAACGCGTACGCCTTCGAGGTCAACCGGCTGGCCAACAAGCACGAAGTGCGGCGCGCGGTCGAGGAAATGTTCAACGTCAAGGTGGTCCACGTTCACACGCTGAACCGCAAGGGAAAACCCCGCCGCAGCCGGCTCCGCAATTCGACGACCAAGGCCTGGAAGACAGCCATCGTCAAGCTCGACGCCGAGCACCGGATCGATTTCTTCTAAGCCGCCGGCGGACGAGCCGCGCGTACCGAACACCGAACACCGAACACCGAACACCGAACACCGAACACCGAACACCGAACACTGAAAACCGACCATGGGAATTCGTCGTTACAAGCCGACTACCGCAGGACGCCGCGGCGCCAGCGTGAGCGATTTTGCCGAGTTGACGCCGGGCGCCAAGCCTGAGAGGACGCTGTTGGCGCCCAAGCGGAAGAAGGGCGGTCGCAACAACCAGGGTCGGATCACGGTTCGACATCGCGGCGGCGGCCACAAGCAGCAGTACCGACTGATCGATTTCCGCCGCAACAAGGATGGCGTGCCAGCGAAGGTTCACTCAATTCAGTACGACCCGAACCGCAGCGCACGGATTGCACTCTTGTATTATGTCGAC
>JAICUM010000739.1 GCA_025935855.1 Pirellulales bacterium
GCTCCGATCCGGCGGCCGGCGGCTTCAAGGTGCGCGACCTGAATCTGGCCGGCGGCGTGGATGACGCGCGTTTCGCCCGCCGGCGCACGGCGCTGGAGGCGGTGAACGATTATTTCGCCAACAAGGAAAAGTCCGACGCGCTGGGCGCGATGAACACCTTCTACGATCGGGCCTACAGCCTGATCAGTTCGCCGGCCGCCCGCGAGGCGTTCAATATCGACGCCGAATCGCCGGGCGTTCGCGACGAGTACGGCCGCCACGACGCGGGCCAACGGATGCTGATGGCGCGCCGCCTGGTGGCCGCGGGCGTGCGGTTCGTGTCGCTGACCTACGGCGGCTGGGACATGCACAACCAGATCACCAGCAGCATGCGGCAGCAGTTGCCGAAGTTCGACCAGGCGTTCTCCACGCTGATCACCGACCTGGAGCGAAACGGCTTGCTCGATACGACGCTGGTCATGGTTTCGTCCGAATTCGGCCGCACGCCGAAGATCAATGCCACCGCGGGCCGCGACCACTGGCCCAAGGTGTTCAGCGTCGTGCTGGCCGGCGGCGGCATCAAGAAAGGCTCGATCTTCGGCTCGTCAAACTCCACCGCCAGCGAGCCGGAAGAAGAAGAAATCGGACCGGCCGACTTGGCGACCACCATTTACCATCAATTGGGCATCGTCGCCGACAAGGAGCTGATGGCGCCGGGCGATCGTCCGATCGAGATCGTCGATGGCGGTAACGTCCGCAAGGGCTTGTTGGCCTAAAAAAACTTCCTCTCCCAAAGGGAGAGGGGACTGAAAAACTCCCTCTCCCTTTCCTTTGGGAGAGGGCCGGGGTGAGGGAGAAATCGCGAGTCGCTCCAACTTCGGAGATTTCTCGAACGCCGCCCTCACCCTAACCCTCTCCCAAAGGGAGAGGGGACAAACGGGACGAACAGCTTGAGAGAGGTGACCATGACTGAGAGCGTTTTCCGCCGCTTGCGCTCGCCGTATCGCTGCTGGCCCGCCGCGCTCGTTGCAGTCGCGGCGGCTCTCGCCGCCAGCCAGGCTCAGGCCGCCAGCCCGTCGTTGGGCGGGATCGCCCCGTACGGGGCGCAGCGCGGCACGGAAATCGAGGTCAACTTCAACGGCGGCAATCTCGCCGATGCCCAGGAGATCCTGCTCTATTATCCGGGCATCAAGGTCGTGCAGTTGGAGGCGGTGAATGAAACTACCGTCAAAACCAAGCTGCAGATCGCTCCGGAATGCCGGCTCGGCATTCATGCGATGCGGGTGCGGACGGCCACAGGCATCACCAATCTGCGGACATTCAACATCGGCGCCTTGCCCGAGGTCGCCGAAGTCGAACCGAACAACGAATTCGCAACGCCGCAGAAGATCAACCTGGACAGCACCGTCAACGGCTTCGTCAACAACGAAGACGTCGATTACTACCTGGTCGAAGCCAAAAAAGGCGAACGGATCACGGCCGAAGTCGAAGGCATCCGGCTGGGAAACACGTTCTTCGACCCCTACCTCGCGATTCTCGACGCCAAGCGCTTCGAGTTGGCCAGTTGCGACGATGCGGCGCTCGTTTGGCAAGACGCGGTGGCCTCGATCGTAGCGCCCGAGGACGGGGCCTATATCATTCAGGTCCGCGAAAGCGCGTTCGGCGGCAACGGCGCCTGCACTTACCGTTTGCACGTCGGCCGGTTCCCGCGTCCGACGGCCGCCATTCCCGCGGGCGGCAAGCCGGGCGAGGCGGTCAATCTCCGCTGGCTTGGCGACGCGCTGGGCGAACGGGCGGAACCTTTCACCGTTCCCGCCGCGACGGCGCCCTCGGCGCTGCTGGCCGAGCCGTTCGGCTTGTTCGCCAAGGACGACAAAGGGCTGGCCCCCTCGCCGAACGTGTTCCTGATCAGCGAACTGGGCAACGTGCTGGAGGTCGAACCGAACGAAGCGGCGGCCGCCGCCACGGCGTTCGAAGCGCCGATGGCGCTCAACGGCGTGATCTCGCAGGACGGCGA
>JAICUM010000788.1 GCA_025935855.1 Pirellulales bacterium
AGGCAGTGGTGCATGTCGAGATCAATATTTCCCAAGGCTCCGGCGCCTATCCCATCACCAGTTCAACCACGATGGGCGGCGGCTTCAACGCGGCTGTGGCGAACGGCCGGCCCAATCTTTGGGGCGAGCAACTCGTATTCTTTGAGCCCGAAAGCGAGCACTCGGCCGCCACCTTCTGCGAAGGCTACGCCTTGGCGGGCGGCCGCGTCACCAACTTCACCTCCGGCCAGGGACTGGTGCTGATGAAGGAGGTGCTCTACACGATCTCCGGCAAACGGCTGCCGGTGGTGATGAACATCGGCGCCCGTGCGCTGACCAGCCATTCGCTGAATGTGCATGCCGGTCACGACGACCTGATGAGCGTGGCGGATTGCGGTTGGGGAATGATTTTTGGCCGCAACGCGCAGGAAGCCGGCGACCTATGTCTCATCGCCCGGCGCGCGGCCGAGGCCAGCAACACGCCGTTCTTCAACGTGCAGGACGGCTTTTTGACTACGCACACCGTCGAGACGGTGCGCTTGCCCGAGTTGGAGTTCATGCGCGAATTCGTCGGTCCGCCGTCCGAAAAATTGCACAACCTGATGGACCCCGACAGCCCGATCATGTCGGGCACGGTGCAAAACCAAGATTCGTACATGAAGGGCAAAATCGCCCAGCGCTGGTATTACGACCGCGTCGAGCCGGCCTTGGAAGAAGCCTTCGCCGAATTCAGCCAAAAGACCGGCCGCGTCTACGACTTTCTGCTGCCCTATCGTTGTGAAGGCGCCGAATACATATTGGTTGGCATTGGCTCTTACATGGAGACCGCCCAGGCGACGATCGACTATTTGCGCGATAAGAAGGGTATCAAAGCCGGCTGCCTGACGGTGGTTTGTTTCCGTCCGTTCCCCGCCCGGCGAATTGTCGAGGCGCTCAAAAACTGCAAAGCGTTTTCCATCATCGAGCGGATGGACGATCCGCTTTCGACCACCGGCAACCATCTCACGCGCGAGATCAAGGCGGCCTTCTGCGACGCGGCCTGCGGCCGGCTCCCTCTCCCTCCGGGAGAAGGCTGTGGTGAGGGCGGCCACGAGCGCATCGACCGCATCCCGCGCATATACCACGGCTCCGCCGGCCTGGGCAGTCGTGACGTACGGCCCGGCGACGTCATCGCCATCTTCGACAACATGCTGCATGACGGGCAAGAATATTTCTGCGTCGGCATCGACCACGCGCTGGCCCTGAAGATGGCCGAAGACCCAGACCTGCGTCCGCATGGCGGCTATTCGATGCGCGGTCATTCCGTGGGCGGCTTCGGTTCGGTGACGACGAACAAAGTCATCGCCACGATTGCCGGGGGCGTGTTCGGCAAGGACGTCCAGGCGTACCCCAAGTACGGCTCCGAAAAGAAGGGCCTGCCGACGACCTCTTATCTGACGATCGCCGACCAGCACATTCATACGCACAGCGAGTTGGAGCACGTCGACCTGGTGGTGCTCAACGACACCAACGCCATGCAAAGCGGCAATCCGCTGAAGGGCATGCTGCCCGGCGGCGCGATGTTCATGCAATCGACGCAGCAAGACCCGGCCGAAGTCTGGAAGCGCATTCCCGCCTGGCATCAGCGATCGATTCGCGAGAAAGGCATTCGCGTGTTTTACGCCGATATGGTGCAGATTGCGCGCGAGGTCGCCAGCGAGGCGGACCTAGAGATGCGCATGCAGGGCATCGTCTTGCTCGGTGCGTTCTGAAAGCTCACACCCTATGC
>JAICUM010000396.1 GCA_025935855.1 Pirellulales bacterium
AGCGTCTTGCCGTCGATCGCAACGTGCTTCATGCCCGAAGACTGGGCGAAACACTCAGCCGCCCACGCCTGGAACACGCGACCGAACGCCTCCGCCGAGAGCGACGAGAGCACCCGACGCAGGCAGTCCCGCGACGGCACGCCGCCCGGCAGCGAGAGGAAGCCCCCAAGCCACTCCCGCTTCGCCACGGCCCAGCGGCGGATCGAGGTCGGCCCCTCGGCCCCGACCAGCACTCCGCAAACGGCGATCACGATCACCTCGGCCAACAGATGACGGCGATTGACCTCGCTGCGCGGGTCCGGCAACTGCTCCAACCGCTCGACCAACGACCCGAACGACCAGACGTCCATGACGGTTCTCCCAGGAAGAAAACCGTCAACCTACACGTCATCCCCAAAACGCGCTATCCTGCCTGAATCGCCCAGAGTGCGCGCTGGCCCTGTCCGCCAACCCCAATCGTTTAAGGTGGGCATAACAGACTCTTGTTTTTAGCCGCCATTTAGTGTACAACAGTACCCATTCAAGCAGCGTCGCCCGAAGCCGTAGGTCCCTTCTGCCGGAAGGGACCTCTCCAGTCGCCAAACGATGGCCACGGCCGCCCAATAGCCAAGGTCCCGCTCGGCAAGCGGGCCCTACTATGTCAGCCTTGATGCGAATCTGTCGTCCGAAAACTCGCGCTTAACTTCCATCATGACAACACTTAACGAATTCTGTCGCCAAAAACACATCTCACGACAAAACGAACCTCGCGACAAAACATGCCAACTTATGCCCACTTCCTCAAAACCCGCCGTCCCAAAACTCACGCGCTCTAACTACATAACCAGCAACGATCAACAACAACCAAGCGGCACTTTTGGGCCGGCGCCCCCCCGTTTGCATCGCCGGCCCACCTCCCAAAAAGCCCAAAACACCTCCACCACGGAGAAATCGTCATGCGTCGTCGCTCGCTGATCTTCGCCGTGTCAACCGCCGCCCTCGCCCTGCCCTGCTTCGTTGCTCCAGCCGCGCCGGCGACGGTCCTCAAAACTGAACGCTTCGATCACGACCCGCACTGGGAAGGCCACAACAACCACATCACGCCGGCGCACCTACCCACCGTCACGCAAGACTTCGGCTACTCCACAACGAACGTTGCCGGTCGCGCCACTGGCGAGCTTGGCGGCCGCATTCAGCGTTCGACCACGCCGGCCTACTATGCCGCGCGACTGTCGCCGCCCACATCGCTCGAAGATCGCCTCACCGCCTCCGGCACGTTCGCCATCACCAAGTCCGACGCCGGCGCCGGTCTGTTCTTCGGCTTCTTCAACTCCCAGCAGCCTGGCGGCAGCGGCCGGCCGATTGGCTCATTGGGAATGGACTTCGACTTCGAGCACGCCGGCGGCCGCCTCGCGGTCCGCGTCATCAGCGCCGAAAACCAATCCGGCGGCACGTTCATCACCCCGTTCCTCCCCGGCAAATTCCGTCCCACGCCGCTCAAGAACGACTGCACGCGCTACCGTTGGACGCTCCAGTACGATCCCGCCGCCGGCGAGCACGGCCAAATCGTCTTCACCCTCACCAGCGATCAGCACACTCACGAAGACTACGGCCAGCTCAACCCCGAAGCGCGCCAGGAGGCGGCCGCGCGCTTTCCCAACACCACGCGGTTCGTCGTCGATCTACCGCCCGGCGTGCGAAAGCAAGGCGCCACGTTCGATCGCTTTGGCCTGCTCAATATGATGAAGTCCGGCGGCGCCGCCACGATGTACTTCGACGACCTCCAGTTCAACGGCCAGCGTGAAGACTTCACGAAAGATCCCCAGTGGCCCGCCCACGGCAACCGCACGCAGTACGAAGATCACGAAGTGCTCGGCGCCCACGACTTCGGCTTCTCACCCGATTCCAACCACGCCGGTGGCCAGAGAGGCGAAGCCGGCGGCGGCCTGTGGCGCTGCCAGCCGCTCGCCTGGTATGCCGACAAGGTCGGCCCACTCACGCTGGACGATCGACTGGAGGCCCGCGGCAAGGTGAAGCTGGTCACCGCAGGCCCCGACTCGGATATCTGCCTGGGCTGGTTCAACAGCGAATCCGCCCAGCGCGACCGGGCGGACGAGAAGGACTTCATCGGCGTCCATATTGGCGGCCCGACGCGCGTGGGGCACTACTTCATCCCGATGCTCGCCACCAGCCAGGGCCGCGGCGCCAAGGTGGAAGACGGCCCCGTGCTCGTCCCCGGCAAGGAGTTCAAGTGGGAAGTCGTCTATGATCCCGCGGCGAACGACCCCCTCGGCGAGATCACCGTCAAGCTCGGCGACAAGAGCGTGACGCTCAAGCTCAAGCCCGGCGTGCGCCAGGAAGGCGCCCGCCTCGACCGCTTCGGCTTCTTCAACGCCACCGAAGGCGGCCAAATGGTCAAAGCCTACTTCGACGACCTCGAGTACACATCAAGTCCAAGATAAGTGAACGCCGCTTGTCGAAGATCCGCCGTGGCGGAGAGCTTAGCGATCGTCTTCGGACGATGTTTTCGCTGTGCCCTCACTCGGCGCCGAGGCACGTCGCCGCTCGAGCACCAGTACCTGAACCGCCGCCGCGAACCCAACCGTACACGTTCCAAGCCCCGCCCAGAACATCCAGTTGTCCATGCCCGGCGCCGATGCCATGAGATACGCCGACGAGCACGTCGCGGTCAGCGCCACCGTGATCTTGCTCATCGCCGATTCATGCGAGCGCCGCTGAATGTGGGTCGCAATCGCCGTGCGGGCCGAGCTGTTCGCGATCTCCCGCAGCGCGGCCAGATCGGTCGCCGGCGCCGGCTTGCGAACGCTTTGCAGCAGCGTTTCGAAGTCCATCATTGGCTCGGCGGGCGCCGCGGCTTCCGTGGCCGCCAGGCTGGATTCGCCCACCGACGGCAAGCTCGCATGAGCATACCGCCCAGAACCGGTGATCGCTTGAACCGCCGGAGGCGCCTGATCCGCCGGTCCGGTGCTAAGCGACGATCCGTTGCTGCGCACGCGGCGCATCATGTTCGCCATGTACGCTTCGAGCGCTTCGTCCGATTCATCCGCCGGCGTCGCGCAGGTCACCGCCTTCTTCGGCGAAAGGAACTCCTCGTCGAGCAGTGGATGACCAGCGGCCCGTCCGCGACCGGCCGCCGCCACGCCGTCCTCTTCCAGAAGATGCCGATACTTGTCGATGAACGACGTCGCCTGGAACTCGGCCTGCGGAGCCTCGTCAGCTTCGGCGCTCCACCCCGGCGTCTCAGAATCCATCGGCGAAGGCGAAGATTCATCCTGCGATACCTCAGCCTGCTTCTCGACTCGCGCTTCGATCGGCTCGGCTTCCGGCTTCAAGAATTGAGCGACGACCGGGCTAACCGATTCCGACGTCTCCGCTTCAACGTCCTCTGCTTGCGGCTCAACGAAGTGCGCGACGGGCTCGGCAACTGTTTCGTCCGCGCTAGTTTCCGCAAACGCCGTCGTCTCGTCCGCATCCGAGGTAAGCGGTTCAATCGGCACGGCCGGCTCGTTGAGCCAACTCGATGCATCGCCCCACGAAACCGCCGACGGCGGCTCATCCCCGACAACATCGTCCGCGCCAAGCGGCGACACATTCTGCCACGGATCAGCCGGCGCCGGCCTGAACTCAGCGGCCGGTTGCACCTCTTCGACCGCGGCCTGCTCTGCCGCAACTGGTGCTTGTTCAGAAGCTTCGCAACGTGCCGCACTCAACTGCGTCGAAAGCTCGCGGCACTCGGCAATCTGCCGAGTCAGCTCGGCCTCGGTCTCCGCCAGCCGCTGCTGCACGGCTGCCAGCTCTTCGGTCAGCGAAGCAATCTGCTCTTCCTTGACGCGGTAGTGCTCAGCAACCTGCTCTTCGATGGCCGACTGATGACCCAAGTGCGAGTCGTAGGCCGCCCGGGCGAGATCCAGCTCGGTCTCCATCGCCGAGAGATCGGCGGCCAGCGCATCGGCCTGAAACCGCGCCGCCCGCATTCCGGTGATGAGCCCCTTGGCCCGCTGCCGCGCCAAATGTGCCCGCGTCCAAAGCTCCAGAACGAAGCGGTCTTCAAACGCCTGGCTGCTCGATGCAGCGAAGGCTGGCGGCACGGCGGGCAAGCCAGCGACGGCTTCCGGCACAGGCGAGCCAATCTCGGCTCGCCATGCGATCGTGTTCTTTGGCTTTACGGCATCAACGCGCTGCGCGTGATGATGGCTCGGAGCCGTCAAGTCATCCCAACCGCCGAATTCGATCTCCCACCGGCCGATGAGAATCCGATCGCCGTTCGTTAAGGCAGCTTTCGAGAATTCCCGGCCGTTCAACAGCGCGCCTTTCGCCCAACGCGTAAGGGTCGCGGCGCCGCTCTCGAGGCTCAACAAACAGTGCAGCGGGCGAACATCCGACGTCGGCAGACTAACCTGGCACTGCGGGCTTGAGCCGATCGTACACTTCGTCTGGCCGAGATGAAACGTGCGAACCCGTTCATCGCCTGTTCGGCGCACGCGCAAGAATGGACCCAGCCTGGGCGGCGTCGTTCGGCGAGCCTCACTTGGAGCAGCCAGTACGGGCATCGTCACTTAACTTGGGTCGATGGCAAATAGTTGCACGCTTCGCGCAACCCCCGAGACGGGGCAGCGCCGAGCTAGCAAAGAGTAGGTCAGGAAACGCCGAAGTTTCCGCGGGTGGGCGCCGTCCAATTCGCTCACGACAGCGGAGAAGTTGTCCGCACGTGCGGCTGGC
>JAICUM010000568.1 GCA_025935855.1 Pirellulales bacterium
AAACCAAGGCGTTCCCTTTCAGCGTGTGAGCCGCTCGGCCTAAAGCGGCCAAATCGCGACTGTCAAGCGCCGCGCGCATCTGGCCTAGCAGCACGGGACCTTCCGTCACAAACCGGCCGGCCAGCTCAATCAGCGTCTCCTCGTCAAGAGATGACTCAGCTAAGGCGGCATTCCAGTCGCGCGCGTCGTCGGCCTCTTGGCCCTGCGCAGTCGGTGCCGGCGACGGCGACGTCGCCGCGGTTCGTGCCGGATATTTGTTCAGCAATTGCTCGATGGCGCCATAAAGCTCCGGGGCGCGCACCGGCTTGGAGATGTAGCCGTCCATGCCGGTTTCCAGGCACAACTCGCGGTCGCCTTTAATGGCGTGGGCCGTCAGCGCCAAGATGGGCGTATGCCGGCCCTCGGCCCGCTCCGCCTCACGAATCATGCGCGTCGCCTCGAGGCCGTCCAGCTCCGGCATCTGCACGTCCATCAGCACCAGATCGAACCGATCCTCGGCGCATTTGCGCACCGCCTCGACCCCGTTGTTGGCGACCGAGACGGTGTGACCGAAGGGGGTCAAAAGGGCCAAGGCCAGCTTTTGATTGACCAGGCTGTCTTCGGCCAGCAGGATATGCAGCCGCGGCAAGCGATCGCGCAGCGCGGCGACGGCGGAGACCGTCACTGCCGGCTCTGCCAGCTTCGTTCCGGCCAGGCACTCGGTAATCGCGTCGAGCAACTCCGACTGTTTCACGGGTTTCGTCAGGCAGGCCGCAATGCCCAGCCGCCGCCGCTCTTCGCCGCCAATGGTATTGCCCGATGTCAGCAAGATCAGATGCGGCTTAACCAAATCCGCCTGCCGGGAAATCTGCTGCGCCAGCTCCAGGCCATGCGTGCCCGGCATGTGGGCGTCGAGCAAAAGCACGTGAAAGGGCTGATTCTCTTGCCGCCGCTGAATGACCAGCGGCAGTGCTTCTTCAGGCCGCGTGAGCACGGCGGGCTGCATCTGCCAATTGCGGACCATCTCTTCCAGGATGCGGCAATTCGTCTGATTATCGTCGACGATCAGCACGCGGATGTCTCGCAGGGCACTGTTGCTCAGCGGGCGCGCCGCGTGCGGAGTTTCACTCGGCAGGGCAAAGGCCGCGGTGAAGTGGAACTCGCTTCCTTTGCCCAGCTCGCTTTCGACCCAGATGCGGCCGTCCATCAACTCAACCAGCCGCGAGGAGATGGCCAGCCCCAGCCCGGTGCCACCGAAACGCCGCGAGGTCGTTTCGTCGGCCTGTTCAAAAGCCTCGAAGATCAAGCGCTGCTTGTGCTGCGGGATGCCGATGCCGGTGTCGCGGCTGGTAAAGTGCAGCACCAGCCGGCCGTCGTCTCGGCTTTCTGAGTGAGCGTCGAGCACCACTTCGCCGCGGTCGGTGAATTTGATGGCGTTTCCGATTAGGTTGACGATCACCTGCCGCAAGCGGTGCCGGTCGCCGATGACGAACTGCGGCACTTCCGGATCGACGTGGCAGGCCAATTCGAGCGACTTGCGGTGCGCACGGACCGCCAGCGATTTCATCGTGTCGCCCAGACATTCGCGCAGGTCGAACGGCGCCAGGTCGAGATCGAAGCGGCCCGCTTCAATTTTCGAGAAGTCGAGAATGTCATTGATGACCGCCAGCAGCGATTCGCCCGATTCGAGCACCATCGACAGATATTCGCGTTGGTTGGACGTGAGGCCGGTATCGAGCAACAGTTCCGTCATGCCGATGATGGCATTCATGGGCGTGCGGATTTCGTGGCTCATGTTGGCCAGGAAGGCGCTTTTGGCCTGGCTGGCCGCTTCGGCTTGTTCCTTGGCCCGCTGCAGTTCCTCCTGAGCGCGGCGCTGCTCGGTGACGTCATGCACGAAGGCACTGAATAAGTAAGTGCTTCCCACGCGCACCGGGGCGATGGTGATTTCCACGGGAAACTCGCGCCCGTCGCGGTGCCGGGCACGCAGCTCCACACGCCGGTTGAGAATCGGGCCTTCACCCGTTTCGAGAAATCTCCGCACCCCATCGAGATGGGCCTGGTGAAAACGCGCTGGAATGATCAGGTCAGTCAAGCGGCTGCCGATGGCTTCCTTGGCACTCCAACCGAAGGTCTGCTCGGCCTGGCGGTTCCACTGGCAAATGGTGCTCTCGGGATCGATGGCCACAAACGCCTCGTGGGCGGTAGCCAGAATGGTGCGATTGATGTTCTCGCCGGCCTGAATTGTCTCTTGCGCTTGCTTGGCAGCGGTAATATCGCGGCAAACAATCACTCCGCCGCGGCGTTCGCCCGAGTCGCTCACCAGCGGCCGGGCAGTGACGTTGATCCAGGTTCCTTCCGGCACGTCGTCATTACGCAAAAACAGCTCGCAGCCGTCAACCGACTGGCCGCGAATTGCCTTAACCAGCGGCAAATCTTCCCAGGGGCAGGGCGTTTTGCCGTCCGACAAATAGCAGCCGTAAAGCTCCGACCAATCGCTGACATCCACGTGCCGCGGCCCGATGCCGATCAGCCGTTCGGCGGCCGGGTTCCAGAGCAGAAAGTTGCCATGTTCGTCGGCGACGATCACGCCATCGCCCATACTGTCGAGCACGCTTTGCAGTACGCGTGTCTGGCGCCGCAACTCCTGCTGCGACAGCAGCAGTTCCGCGGTTCGCTGTTCGAGATCGCTCGATGGCTCGGCGTGCGTAGGCATGGCGCCCTCCAGAATGGCTCGCTCGGCACCTGCTTCTATTCTACCGCTTCGCCGCGAGATGTCACCCTTTGGCCGCCGGGGATGTTTTGCAATCGGCGATGGAATGACGTAAAATCACACCGGCGACGACGCCCCGGAGGGTAAGCGAATGGCTAGCGGCCACACTGGAAAATCGGTAAGAGATTTTTCCGCCAACGTCCACAGCCGTTCATTATCGTTTGCCGGCAACGGTTTACGGCAATCGCCAAAATCCGCCAACGTCCGCCAAAATCCGCCAATATGCGCCCCTTTGGCAGTAAATTGGCAGTAAAATTTCGGCGGCGCAGGGCACCACACTGGCGTTAGGTTGCTTGCCGCGCGAAGCGGCGACAGTAAGATTGAATGAACGGGACGTCGACCGGGTGGCCACCCGGCGACAGAATCCGCGGTTGCGGCCGGCAAACCATCTCCGTGCGGTTTGCTGGCCGTGGCCCGGCCCGACAGCACGGAGGAAATCTGATGTTGGACGT
>JAICUM010000025.1 GCA_025935855.1 Pirellulales bacterium
AACAACTTGGCGGGCGCGCTCGATGGCCCGGCTTAGCCGCGTTCCGGTGGCGCCGCGGCATTTCATTGAGGCCGATTGGTCGATGGCGATGACATGATGGGTGCGAGGGGGCGATTCCGCGACGGCGCCTCGTGACTTCCAAGCCGGCCGCGCCGCGGCGAGCGCCGCCAGCAGGAGGATGGCGGCCCGCATGAGAAGCAGCAGCCACTGGCGCAGTCGAATTTGTCGCGAGCGCTCACGAACGGCGGCCCGCAAGAGCTCCATCGCGGCCCACGGCGTTTCGACGTGCCGGCGGCGAATCCAGAAGTTGATGAGAAACGGCGTCAGCGCGGCGGCCACCCAGCCGAGCATCGCGGGAGTCGCGAATTCAATCGCGGCGATGGCTAAACGGGCACAGTCCATGCAGAGCATCCCCGCAGAAGTCACGCGCGGCGGCGCAAACGAGAGGTCAACAGTCGCCGCAGCGGCGCTTCGAGCGGTTCGTCGGTGCGGACCAGCTCGTAGTCGGCTTGCGTCGCCCGGCAGGCGGAGTGCGCATGCTCGAGGAATTGCCGCATCGCTTCCAGGTACGCTTTGCGAACGCCGTGCGGTTCGGTCATCAGGTTGGGGAGCGATTCCAAGCCGCGAAAGAGCGTGGCGCGTTCGAAGGGGAAATCGAGTTCGGCCGCATCGAGCGTGTGGAGGACGATTGTCTCATGCCGGCTATGACGCAGCCGGGCGAGCGCGTTTTTGAGCGAATCAGCGCGGCCCAGAAGATCGCTTAAGAGAATGACAATGCTGCGGCGGCGCAGGCGCTCAGTCACCGCGGCCGCCGCGCTGGCAAAGTCGGATGTGCCGCTCTTGCCTGCGCGCTGCATGACGTGAATCAAGTGTTCAACATGCGCCGGGTTGCTGCTGGCGGTGACGAAGTCTTGGATGTCGGCGTCGAAAGTTGCGAGGCCGACGCTATCGCCCTGCCTTGTCACCAGGTAGGCCAGCGCCGCGGCCACGCATTGGCCGTATTCTAACTTCGATAGCGGCGAATCCGGCCCGCGATACTGCATGCTCTCGCTCACGTCGAGCAGCAGGTAGCACGTGAGATTCGTCTCGGCTTCGTACTGCTTGAGATACACGCGATCGGTCTTACCGTACACCTTCCAATCGACATAGCGAAGGTCGTCGCCGGCGGCGTACTCGCGATGCTCGGCGAACTCGACAGATTGTCCGCGGTGATGGCTGCGATGCTGTCCCGAGAGGAAGCCCTCGACAATGTGCCGGGCGCGAAGCTCCAGACCCTCAAGCCTGGCGATGGACTGCGGATCGAGTTGGAGGGTGGAAACCGTGGCCATGGTCCGCTTGGGTTGGCGCTATGCCGGCGCGACTGCTTCGAGCCTGGTCGAGTCGAGCAGTTGCTCGACAATTGTATCGGGCGTAACGCCCTCGGCCTCGGCGGTGAAGTTCGTGATGATGCGATGGCGAAGCACGGGCGGGGCGACGGCGCGGATGTCGTCGGCGGCGACGAAAAACCGGCCATTGAGCGCGGCGCGGGCCTTGGCCGCGAGCACCAGATACTGGCTCGCCCGCGGGCCGGCGCCCCAGGTGATGTATTTCGACGCCATATCAGTGGCTTCGGGCCGGCCAACGCGCGTGCGCCGCGCCAATTGCAGGGCGTAGCGCACGAGGTGATCGGCCACCGGCACGCGCCGCACGAGGGCCGCGTACTGGTCGATTTGCTCGGCGGCGAGCGTGGGCGTCACGCGCGGCGTGTAGTCGCAGGTGGTTTGCTTGACGATGGCCAGCTCTTCATCTTCGGCGGGGTAATCCACCAGCACCTCGAACATGAAGCGGTCGAGCTGCGCCTCCGGCAATGGGTAGGTGCCTTCCTGTTCGATGGGGTTTTGCGTGGCGAGGACGAAGAACGGTTGCGGCAGGGGATGCCGCTGGCCGCCCGCGGTGACTTGCCGCTCCTGCATGGCTTCGAGCAGCGCGGCTTGCGTCTTGGGAGGCGTGCGGTTGATTTCGTCGGCGAGCACGACATTGGCGAAGATCGGTCCCGGCGCGAAGCGGAAGAGCCGGTCGCCGGATTCGCGGTCGTGCTGGATGACTTCCGTGCCGGTAATGTCGGCGGGCATCAGGTCGGGCGTGAACTGAATACGGTTGAACTTCAGCGACAGCGCCTCGGCTAGCGTTCGCACGAGCAGCGTTTTGGCCAGCCCCGGCACTCCGACCAACAGGCAATGGCCGCCGGCGAACAGGGCGATGAGCAATTGCTCGACCACCTCTTTCTGGCCGACGACGACCTTGGCCAGCTCGCGGCGGAGGTGCGTGTAGGATTCGTTCAGCCGCGCGATGGCTTGCGCGTCGTCATCGTGCATCGGGGGCTCCGCGTTGGCTTGTTTGGTTTGATTCTTCGGCGCCGGCGGTTGTGCGGCTCCAGGCGGTGAGATGGGCGCTGCCCTGGGCTACCACATAATAGTCGGCTTTCGCCTCGCTCGCTTCGCCGGCTCGGACTTTCGCGACGACAACGTTTGTTCCGCCAATGGCGGGGAGGGCCAGGGCTCGCGAAGTTGGTTTGCCGGTCGCGCGATCGACGAGAAGAATCTCCCCGGGGGTTGGCCAGAAGACGAGATCGCCGGCGACCGTGGCTTGACCTACGCCGGCGGCAAGCTCCTCGCCATATTTGGAATCAAGCTGGCCGTTGTTGAGCGGGACGCGCCAAAGACGGTGGCCGGCGAGTAGCACGCCGCGGTCATCGACGGCCAGCAGGCGCGAGCCGTCCGGGCGCGTGGTTCGCCAGAAGCTGTGTCCGTCGGCGGCGTCGAGGCAATGGGTGTCCTGGGAATCATCGGCGGCGACGAGCAAGTT
This sequence comes from Pirellulales bacterium, assembly GCA_025935855.1. Classification (GTDB taxonomy): domain Bacteria; phylum Planctomycetota; class Planctomycetia; order Pirellulales; family Lacipirellulaceae; genus Lacipirellula. The sequence goes on from JAICUM010000025.1 coordinate 2,845, forward strand.
GCCGCGATGCAGGATGCCGGGGTTTGGCGTCGGCGGTTCCAGGACGGCGTCCGAGCCGGCGGCGAACGTGCGGTCGTAGGTTCGCAGCCAGAGCGGTGCGCCGTCGTCGGCGTGGATCGCGGCGATCATGCCGGCATTGGTGTTCGCGTAAACGATGCCCGAGTCCTCAGACAGCACGAAATTGACCAGCGGGGCGCCGTTGGGCGCCAGCGGCATGTAGGCGGAGCCGAGCTCGCGGCGCCAGCGTAGTGCTCCGGTCCAAACGTCGTAACAGGAGACGGCCATGCGCACACCTTGGGCGATCGCGCACTCGGCGATGATGACGCGCGAACGGTACACCAGTGGCGAACCGAAAAAGACGGCGCCGGCGGTTTCCGGCGAGCGCTGGAAGAAGAGGGCGCCGTCGCGCGAGAGATCGAGGCCGATGAGCTGCGTGGACCACTCGCTTTTCTCGGGCGCGCGGTAGGGAACGATGGCAACTAGGCGGTCGTAATTGACTGAGGGCGTCGGGACGTTGATGGCGGGGGCGCCTGGCGGGGCTTTCCATAAGTCGCGCGTCTTTACTGCGGTGGGCTTCTCGGCTTCAATGCTGCATCCGTGAATGCCGGCGGCGTCCTGAAAAATGATCCGGCCGTTGACGACGATGGGAAAGCCGGGCGGCGGTAAGACGACTTGTTCCGGGCCATCGGGGCGTTCGGTGATCGGCAGCGACGCGGCTTGTTGCCATTTGTCTTGTTCGTTGAAGCGAAGTTCATTTACGTTGACGTTACTCCGGCGGTAGCTTCCGCCGAGCGTCGGCCAGTTGCCAGTCGATGGTTGCCGCGGTCGTTCCTTCTTTGCTTCATCGAGCACTTGTCGCAGAGTTGCGACAAAGGCGCCTTCGACGCCGGCCAGATGGCCGGAAGCGGTTGGATGCTGTTCCGCAAGCTCCGCGATCTCTTGCTCGGCTTGTGCGAAACTTCTCTCGCGGATGGAGACGAGGGCGAGCCGGGCGCGTACGGCGTCCAGGTCGATCCGCGAATTGGGATACGCGAGCAGCTCGTCGCCGGCCGTTTCCTTATGCACGCGACGCCAGGCGAGGCGTGCGGCCGTGTAGTCGCCGCGTTCCAGCGCAATTTCGCCAAGGGACCACAGCGCGTCGTCGGCGGACGTGCTGCAGAACGCTTCGCGAATCACCTTGCGAAGCAGCGCGTCGTCACGTTCGGCGACGCCCTGCTTGAGCCAGCTAGCGGCGAGGCCATCGACTCGTTGGCGATAGGCGGCGAGACCCTCGCGTGGCAGCGCGGCGATTTGGCGGTTGACGGCGTCGCGAACGCCGATGTAGTAGCCGTCGCGCAGGAGCATCCAGCCTTGGGCTTCGTCAGCCGAGAGTTGCGTCGCGAGATCGGCGAAGTCGTCCCAAGCGTGTTGTTTGGCGAACCACTTGAGGCGCTCCAGTCCACGCAAAATCTCGCCGGAAGGCCGCGCGGGGCGGGCCGCCAGTTCGCCGGCAGCCTGCATCCGGTGGTTTGGCCCTTGCGCAACGACTGTGCTGTAGACGAGCAAGCCTGCCAGCGCCGCGACGACGATGCTAATGCCTGAACGTCTTCCGTCGCCGCGAAGAGCCTGCTTGTTCACGTGTCAGACGGCGGCGCGAGGTGGGTCGGACGCAAAAGAAGAATTGGGCTTGGATTCATTCTAAATTCGATCCATGCAGGCGGCTACTTGGAACCGGTATACTGCTGGAGCAGGTAGCCGACGAGAAAAATGCAGACCGACACAACGAGGAACTGCAGCAACTGCTTCGTGCCGATGTGGTTCAAGAGCTCGGCGATCACCGCCAGCGGCGGGATCGTCAGGCCGACAAGCTGTAGGAGGCGGGCGATGGATCGCATGGTGGGCACGGTAGCGGTCGCGGCGAGACTTGGCAACGGGCGAAACGATGGTTATGGAAGTTAGGAGCCCGCGGACGCCGGAGGAATTCGCCCGCTACTACGAACTGCGGTGGCGGGTGCTGCGTGCGCCGTGGGGGGCGCCGCGGGGATCGGAGCGGGATGAACTAGAAGAATCGGCGACGCACGCGATGATCGTGGACGCCGATGGAAATGCGGTGGCGGCGGGGCGGCTGCATTTGAATTCGCCGGAGGAAGGGCAGATTCGTTACATGGCGGTGGCCGAGGATGCGAGGGGTCGCGGGTTCGGGCGGCGGATTGTGGATTATCTCGAGGCGGAGGCTCGCTCGGCGGGCGCGACGAACGTCGTGCTCAATGCCCGCGATGAGGTTCTCGGCTTTTACACGGCGCTGGGGTATGAAGTCGTTGGGCCCGGGCCGACGATGTTTGGCACGGTGACGCACTCGAAGATGCGAAAGCGGCTGTAGATTCGACCGAAGGGATTAGGGCCGCACGGCGGTGATGATGTGATAGAGCTTGCTCGGCCAGTGCTGGATGTCGTGCCAGTTGGCGGGCATGGCCAGCTCGTACCAGTCCGGCCACTTGGCGACGATGAAGACACGGCCACCCGGTTTGAGAGAGCGGTGAGCGGCCGACAAGAACAGGTCGGCGATGCGATGGTCAGCGTAGTACGGCGGGTTGGCGGCTGCGAGGTCGAACGTGCCGTCCTGGCCGTAGCTGCCGGTAGAGTTGAGTTCAGCGGTGACGTTCGTGAGCGCGTTCAACTCGGCGCCGGCCAGTGTACACCGGACCGCGCGGGCGTTGCTATCCACGGCGTGAACGCTCGCCGTGGGATCGCGAGCGGCCAAACCGATAGCGACAGTTCCGGCGCCGCAGCCGATCTCAAGAATTCGCATTCCTACGGCGACTTCGGCTGCGTTCAGTAATTGGCGTGCGCCCGCGTCGAGCCGTCGGTGGGAGAAGACTCCCGGCCGGGTGACGGCATGGATGAGCCGGCCGCGGTCGCGGAAGGCGAACTGGCAGCGGAAGTCGCGGACCTTACGCGGCTCCGCCGTTTTACGTGCAATGTAAGCGGTCGCATCGTCGTGCCGTTGAACGGTGACTTTCTCGAACAGCTCCTGAAACTGTTCGTGCAGCCAGCGGTCCTGTGGATTATCGACAGACGACACGAGCGTCCCGCCGAATTCCAGCCGCAAGCATGCTTGCTGTAAAAGCTCGCGCGTCAGCTCCGCCTCGCCGCGGAGGGAAAAGGGAAGCACCGCTAGCTCGACGCGATCCTCCGGAAAATCCGGCTGGCAAGCCAGCCGCAAGTTCGGCGGCGCCGGCGCCGCCGCTGCTAGCTGCCGCTGGTAGTCGTCAAGAAACCAGCACGAAACGGCGGCTTCCGGCCGCTGGCGCGCGAGCTCGCGCGCGGCGTGCGCTCGGCCGACGGTCGTGCAAAGAATCCGCGCGGCGGAAATCCTCTCCGCCGCTGCGAGCGCTCGCGCCTCCGCCGGACGAATGGGAGGCAGTGGCGGCGGGGATTCATGCATCGCAAGCGGAGGTCGCATTGTGCGGAAACTGCCCGGCGATTATACACTCCGCCCTGCGCGCCGCCCGTGCTGTCGCCGGCGCGCTCGCCAAGGTAGCCGTTTCGCTCTTCACCGATCCGAACAAGGTGCGCCAACTCATGGCCCGCAGTCGCAAGAATCCCCTGCTCGCCCTGCTCGATGCGTCGTTTCTCATCGGCGCCCTGTGTACCGGCATCTTTTACCTCGTCATTTGCAGCCCGCAGATGCAGGGGTCGCTGCTGCACCGGTACACGACCGAGCACCTCGTTGAATACGTGGTGGTCGCCCTGTCGTTCTGGGGCTTGGCGGACGTGTGCGGGAAGCTTTTGAGCTATCCGCGGCAGTACATGGCCCTCCGGCACGAATGGTTCACCAGCAATTGGATTGGCCGCGAGCCGGTGGCGAACGCCGAGCCGATACTTGAGGCCATCGGCCAGGAAAGCAGCTGGCTGAGCGAGTCGCGCATCGGCCGGCGGCTGACCGAGGCGCTCGATTACATCGTGCAGAACGGCTGCGATGAGCATTACCGCGACTATCTCAAATCGCTGGCCGAGAAGGACGCCGATCAAACGCACAGCAGCTTTACGCTGATCCGGTTCGTCGTGCGCATCACGCCGGTGCTCGGCTTCTTGGGCACGGTGGTACACTTCGGCACGGCGTTGAACGGCATTTCGCTGGACCAGATGAGTCAGCAACTGGGCGTCGTGGTGAGCGAGATGGGCAAGGCCTTCAACGCGACGACGGCCGCGCTGGCCTCGGCGATGTTTATGATGTTCGCGCAGTTCGCGTGTGAGTGGATCGAGCGCTCAATCGTCCATTCGATCGATCGCACTGTGGAGCGCGAGCTGGCGAATCGGTTCGAGGTGAAGGATGCGAATTTGCTGCCTTTCCTCCGCGTGGCCAAGGATGCCAACGAGGAAATGCTGAAGCTGATTGCCGGCAATTTGGACCGGCAGACGGCCGTGTGGACGCAGGCGTTCGAGGCGCTGCTTTCGCGGTTCGACGCCCGGCAAGCCAAGGAAACCGACGCGTGGGTGCAAGCCCTGGACGTGCTCAGCAGCCGGCACGAGTCCTTTGACACGGTGCGCGAAGAGCGACTGCGGCAGATGCTCGACGTGATCGACGAGCGGCAGGAGAAGTTCATGAACCACGTCCACAAGACGCTGGAAAAGGCCGTGGCCATCCGCGATGACTTCGGCGGCATGGTCGAGACGCTGCACGGCATTGCCCGCGGCGAGGGGCAGCTGGCTCAGCTGCAATCATCGTTGGCGGAGAATCTGCGGCTCATTCATGAGACTGGCAAGATCGACGACGCGCTGCACGGGCTGACCGGCGCCATTCACCTGCTCACCGCGCGGAACCAGCCAAGCGGAAGTCGCAAGGCGGCGTAGTCGTCTGTGGGGCGCCCCGTGAGGTCCGCCGGTGTGGGCATGCTTGTGTCGTTACATGCCCACGCGGACGTGGGCATGGCACCCAATTCGATGGGCATTCTGAACATCAATAAAAATGACAACAGCCCGGCCGGCACATAGGCCGAGCGCGGGCTGTCGTCCCCCCTGGGATGAATCGTAGCTCACTCGCAGCGCACTGGCGGCGGCGAGCGATTGGTGCATTAGCGGCAGGCAATGCCGCGTAGAAGTCCCCCACTGTCACGCTTCGAGCGACTCGGCGTGAGTCCTGGCGTGTTTGACCTCTGCTTTATCGACAGTCGGGGGACAACGGCTTTGGCAATCTTTGCCGATTGCACTAACCTTCCGGCTAGATAGCCCGGCCATCCTGGCCGGGGTCGATCGTCGCCAGAACCACGCCGGCCAGGATGGCCGGGCTATGTAGAGCGAGTCACGGCGGTTTTGCGCTGCTAGCGGCGGCACCCACTGGAATTCACCACAAGCATCGAAAAGCCCTCAATCGACTTTGACGATTACGCCGATTCTATGGGAATGCGAAACTCTGCGGCCGCGCCGCGCGCCTGTGCGCGCCGACGCCCAAACTCGAACCGGCCATGAGGATTAAACCGTGTCTCGCTTAACTGCCTTGTGCGAATGGCTCCTGCGTCGATCGCTCGTCTGGGGCGGCCTGGGAGCGTTTGCCTTTCACGTGCTCGTCGTCCGGCGGCTGGACCATGCGAGCGCGCTCTACAACGCGTTCGCCGGAGAAGATTGGCAGTTCAAGGCGGTCATCAGCCTGCTGTTCTTCACAGGCGTCGCGTCGCTGGTGCTGCGGCTCTTGTGGGTGGTGGTGGAGATGGGCGCGGTCGAGCGCTTCCAGCTTCCTGCCGCGGACGCCAATGCCACGACCATCGGTGCCGTGGAGACGGCGCTGCACAACCTGAATCAAGCGCCGGCGTCGCTGCGCGAACGGTCGGTCGTCAAACGATTGCACGCGGCCCTCGAGCATCTGAAGCACGCCGGCACGGCCGAATCGTTGACCGCGCACCTGCACCAATTGGCTCACGCCGATCGGCGGCAGATGACGGCCGACTACAGCGGCATGCGGGCCGTGACGATGGCGATTCCAGTCGTCGGACTGTTGGGCGCTTTGAGCCGTGGCGGGGCGGCCCTGGGCGAGCTTTCGACCGGCAGCTCGCCGACCACCGCCAGCGCGATTGCCAACGCACACGTTGCGCTCGACATGATCGCCGCGACAATTGCGGCAGCGGTACTCCTGGTATTCGCCAAGATGGCGGTTGAACGCATCGAACTGCGACTTCTCAAGTCGGTGGACGCGGCGGCACAGAGCCAACTGTTCTCCCGCTTTCGCCATCACAGCGCGAGCGGCGATCCAACCACGGCCTCGGTGATGCACCTGTGCGAAAAGGTGCTCGAAACGGTGAATACCGCCGTCGCCCAGCACGACGCGGCCGTGAGCCGGGCCCTTGGCTCGGCGACCCGTCGCTGGGAGGAATCGGCTTCCACGGCGGCCGCCCTGCTCCACCGGACGGTCGGGGACGCGCTGGCCGCCGGCCTGAAGGACCATGCCCGAGCGCTCAACGACGGCGTCGCGAAGCACTCGAAAGATCTGGAAGGCGTCCTGGTCCGCCATGCCCAAATCCTCAGCGACAACGTCGATCAACACACGCACGCTCTGGCGGATGCACTGGAGCACCACACGGCCGTCATCACGCAAACCGAGATCAATCTCGCGGCGGAGAATCGCCGATACCTTGGCGAGCTGGAGGGCGCCCTCGGCGAAGCGGTGCTCCTGGCCTCCACGCGGCAGGAAGCGCTCATCCAGCAAAGCGAAAACCTGCTCCGCGAGATGCAAGCCGCGCTCATCGAGTCGGCCAGCACGAGCGTCGCCCAGCAGGAGCAACTGATTCGCCAAGGGGAAGTGATGCTCCGCGTCGTGGAAGCCACGGCTCATGTCCGCAAGCTCGAAGAGGCTCTTAATGAGAACCTCACGGCGCTCGCGGGGTCGCACCGGTTTGAGGAAACGGTCGTCGGCCTGTCAGCGGCATTGCAGCTGCTGAGCACCAAGCTCGGCCGGCAGCTCGTGGTCCGCGACGACGCGGCGATCGAATCGAACAAGTCCGTCAGCCAGGCAGCGTAAACACCAGGCAGCGTCCATGAGCCGACGGACCGGCGAAACTGGCGGGGTTCTCTCGTTCACCTTCCTCGACGTGCTCACCTGCACGATGGGGTCGCTGGTGTTGTTGGTCGTTGTGTTGGGCCAGCGAGCGAAGGACGTTCGCCTGGACGAGGCGCTGAAGCACCAGGGCACGGGCGAAATCGCCAAATCAGCGCCGAAGTCGCCGGAAGCAAAAGCCTTGGAGGGCCCGACCGCCGAAGACGCGCAGAAAAAACTGGCGGAGCTGAAGGCCCAACAGGCCGAGCTCGACAAGCTGCGCGCCCAGGCCGTGTCACGGGCCAACGACGAGCAAGACCGCGTCAGCCATTTGGAAGAGCACGAGCGGCGTTTGGAGCACGAGCTGGCCCAGCTTCAGATCACGCTCGACCGGCTGGAGGAAGCCGAGGGGAAGCAGAACGTCGATGAGTCGGCGGCCGAACAAAACTTGAAGCGGTTGAAGCAACTGCTCGTTGACAGCGAGAAGGAGCTCGATGGGCTGCGGAAGAATGGCGGCGGTAAGAAGTCCTACGCCATCGTTCCGTACAAGGGCGCCAATGGGACGTTCCGCCAGCCGATTTACATCGAGTGTACCAAGGAGGCCGTCACGATTCAGCCGGAAGGCATTCAGCTTAAGGCGATTGATTTCGACGGGCCGGTTCGTTCGGGCAATCCGCTCGCCGCTGCGATGCGGGCGGCGCGCGAGGAGCTGAACGCCCGCGCGCGGGCCGCCGGCAAGGCTGATCTGCCAGAGCCCTACCCGCTGGTCATCGTGCGGCCGGACGGCGCCAATGCCTATGCAGCGGCCGTGAGCGCGATCGGCGCTTGGGACGCGGACTACGGGTACGAGTTTGTTCCCACCGATTGGAAGCTCGAATTTCCTGACTCAGATCCAAAGCTCAATCAAGTCATGCAGCACGCCGTCGAGCAGGCACGCGACCGGCAGGCGATGCTGGCCAAGGTGGCGCCGCGGCGTTATGGCAGCCGGCTATCGGCGGCTGGCCAAGGCGGATCAGGCGGTGGAGGAGGCTCCGACGAGGGCGACGGTTTCGACGTGATCACCGAAGGGGGCCCGGGTGACCGGATTGGCCAGAACGGCACGGCGGGTTACGTCGCCGCCGGCGGCCAAGGGGACGGCCGCGGCGGAAGCGGCGGCGGGTCCGGGCGCGGGTCCTCGTCGCGAGGCGGCGGCGATGAAGACTTTGCCAAGTCGGTCGCCGAGAGCGCGCGCTATGGCGAAATGCAAGGCAGCGGAAACGGCGCCGCGAATGGTCAGACCGGCGCGTCACAAGCGGCCGCCGGGTCATCGCCCGGCGGCGCGGGCAGTGAGACTGCAGCGCTGGCGGGCCAACAACAAAGTTCAATGGGAGCGAGCGGTTCCACCGCAAAACCGGGCGAGGCAAGTCTGGCCGCGGCCTTGGACGCCAACGGCGCCGCGTCGCCAGGCCAGCAGGGCGGCGCCGCGGCCGGCGTATCCGGCGGTGGAACGAACACAGGGAGCGGACCGAGCGGCGGCAACGGAAGCAGCGCCTCCGCAAGTTCAGCGGCCAGCAGCGCCGGCGGTGGAGGATCAGCGATGGCGGGGGCGGCGCCGGGCGGCGCCAGCGCCTCGGGCAGCGGCGGAAGCTCGGCCAACATCCAGCTCGGGACGTCTTCTAGCCGGGATGCGCACAGCGCTGCCGAAAAGCGCGGCGCCAATTGGGCGAACGCCGAAGCTTCGCGCCGTTCGTCGCCCATCACGCGGCCAATTCAGGTGCTCGTCCGGCCTGACGAAATCGACATCCTCAACGACGACGGTCCGGCCAGCCAGAAGCCGCAGGTCGTCACATTCCACCAGCCGACCGACCGCGTGCTCGACCAGGTCGCCATTGCGGTTCAGCAGCACATCAAGGATTGGGGCCTCGCGGGGCAAGGCATGTACTGGCGGCCGACGCTGGTGCTGCAGGTGGCGCCGGGCGCCGATCGCCATGCCATCCGGCTGAACGATTTGTTAAAAGACAGTGGCGTGGACGTGCGCTTCAAGGACGTGGCGTCGAAGCCCGAGGAGGCCAGCCGTGCAACACGCTGAAGAAGACGACGCGCTGCCAGGGCAGGATTCGTTCATCGACGTCGTTTGCAACATGGTCGGCATTCTGATCGTGTTGGTGATGATCGTCGGCGTGAAGTCGTCTGCCGGCGGCCCGGAAGAGCCCGCGCAGGCTACGCCGGCGGCGATGAAAACGGCGACGGCGGATTCCACGGCCCTCGCCGAGCTGCGTTCGACGGAACAGGCGGCGCTGGAAGCCCAAGAGGAAATCGCCAAGTCTATCGGGAAGATCAAGGACATGGCGGTTCAATCCGCGCTGGTGGACGCCCGCCGGCAGCAACTGGCCGTAGTGAAGGAGGAAGTCGAGAAGGAGATCGCCGAGCGTCGCTCGAAGCTCGATGAGAAAGGCCAGAAGCAGTTCGACGTGCAGCGAGAAATCGCGGCCACCGAAATTAAGCTCCATCAGCTTACGCAGGAAAGGGTGAGCTTGATCTCCCAGAAGCCGGACGTGCAGCAGATCGAGTGCGTGCCGACGCCGTTGGCTAAGACAGTGGACGGCGAGGAGATTCACGCGCGGCTGCGGCACGGGCAACTCGCGGTCGTGCCCGCCGACGAATTGTTCGCCGAGGTTGGCCGCCGCGGCGCCGATCACTTGCGCAACGGCCTGCGCGATCGCAACGGCGCCGAGGACGTGTTCGGGCCGATTAACGGCTGGCGGATGCGGCTCTCCATCGAGCGATATGATTCAGCGGCGCCGGGCGAAACGCCACTGCCGGAGCCGCAACGCTCGACGCTTGTCATGCAGGGCGTCTTTCTGCCGACCGCGGAAAACATCGGCCAGCCGGTGGAGCAGGCGCTATTGCCGGAATCAGCGTTCATGCGGGCGCTTCGCGCCAAGCGCAGCTCGGCGCCCGCCGTGACGATCTGGGTTTACCCGGATAGCTACAACGAGCTCCGAGCACTCAAGCGCGCCATGTGGGAGGCCGGGGTGCCGCTGGCCGTGCGGCCGCTGGCCGAGGGGCAGCCGATTATCTTTTCGACGGCCGGCACGAAGTCCGCGGCGCAATAAACCGCTCATTACGGGTGGCACGCCATGAGTCCGCGAAGGGCGTGGACTTTTTGCCGAGGACAACTACGCCCTTCGGCGGACCTCAGGGCGTGCCACACATGTCCCTCAATGGCTTAGCCAGTGCGACGTGCCTTGGGCGCGTTGTTCGTGGCAAGCGGCGCCGCAGGCTTGAGCTGGGCGAGCGTCACGCTTCCCAATCGCTTCTTTGCGTCGTCGGCAATATCGCCCAGCACTTCGGTGAGCCGCCGCTGCGACTGCGGCGCAAGGCCGCCAATCTGCGGCAGATCGGGCTGCACGGGGCCGTCGATGGCCTCGACGATTTCCAGCAGCGTGATTTGCGACAGGGGCTTCGCCAGCCGATAACCGCCGTCAACGCCGCGCGTGGATTTCAACAGGCCTTCGTTCACAAGGTTTCGCAGCACCTGCAAAAGAAACCGCTCCGGCATGTCGCCGAGCTGGGCCAACTGGCTGCACGGCACCGGCGGCGAGGAAGGGGATTCGCTTAGCTGCACAGTCGCTAACACCGCGTAGGTCGCGGCACGAGAGATTCTCAAAGTTCGCTCCTAACTTGTCCGAAACCGAAAAGCCCGTAGGGCTTCTGGATGTTAAAACTCGCCCGATGCAATCTTTATGCCGTCGCCGGATGTTTATTGCACAGAAGCGCTCTAACTCAAATAAATGCTTGCGATTGGGACAAAGGCAAGTGGGTTGCGGTCATCCACACGCCGCTTACAGCGTTGCGCAATCGAAAGGTGTGATTACCGCTCAATCACGTGTCCGCCATGCCGCCAAAGGACTCAGCCGGCGGCAGGCGTGGCCGCTTCGGACGGTTCGGCCGTTTGTGGCTTTCGCAGCGATAGGAGAAGTAGTGCGCCCGCGCCGCACACGAGCAACGAATCGGCGATGTTGAAGTTGGGCCAGATGTCCCAACGATCTCGCGGGGGCCAATGGCGAACGCCGAGGATGAAATCCCGAACGGCGTAGACGCGACCGCCGCGATGACCGTCGCTTTCGGCGTCTGTTTGATGATCCAGGTGGGTTGGCAGTGTGGACCAATCAAGTCCGGGAAGAGCGACGCGGTCGTACAGATTGCCGAGCACGCCGCCAAGGACGCAAGCCAGCACCAAGGTAAGCGCCCGATCACGCGCTCCGCCCCACACGAAGAGCCAAAGCGGGATGGCGGCGGCCGCGGCGATTGAAAACGTTGCGAACAGCCAGACGTTGCCCTGGCCCATGCCGAACAGCGCGCCCTCGTTCAAGCTGAGCTGAAAGCCGAGATGGCCGGGCCAGACCCACTTCACCTGGCCAGCGAGGAGATCCGGCTGGCTGAACATCCAGTGCTTGGACCACAGGTCCGCGGCGAGGCATAGAGCCACGAGCGCCCCAAACGCGAGATGCCGGCTGCGTGGGATTGGTGCTCGCTCATCCATCGCGGCCCTGTTTAATAGCGTTTAAATGCCCCGCCACGAACTAACAGCCCGTCGGATTGGTGGTAAGAGAATTATCGCGGGACGTCTGTTTTCAAGAAACAGCGCTTTAGTAGGTCCCTTCTGCCGGAAGGGACCTTGCGCGAAGGCTAAGTCTTCGTGAGTGCGAGGTCCCGCTCGGCAAGCGGGACCTACTCGACTGGGCCGAGCTGATCGCGATTGGCCGCGCATTTGATGCACAGCGGCGTGTAGGGAATCGCATTCAGCCGCGTCTTGGCGATAACCCCGTCGCACTGCTGGCACAGTCCGTACTCGCCGTCTTCGATCCGCTGCAGAGCCAGCTCGATCATGCCCAGGCGGTCTTCTTCATTGGCGAGCAGGCTAAGCGTGAATTCCTGCTCGAAATTGTCGCTTCCGAGTTCCGCCATGTGGATCGGCATCGACGAACCGTTGGCCCCGTTGGTGTCGCCTTTGTGCAGGGCCGCATGCGTCATGCTGGTGACGTCGCCGCGCAGGCGAGCGCGTAGGTCCACCAGCCGATCCCGAAACACCTTCATTTCCGCTTTCTTCATGTTGTCTCTCCGAAGCGAGGCCCCGGCGTTCCCCGCCAAAATGGGCCAAGAATCGTCATTGTAAGCCTGTTTTTCGGGGCCGTCAAACCGCCGGCAGTGAGAGCGACCAAAGCCCGGTTGGTTTCGCGGAGCAAGCTCCGCGGCTAAATAAATTGCTAGAAGCGCGAGTCGTTCATCGCCAGCGCGAACGTCGGACGACAGCATTGGCGCCGGCGCCTCGGATCACATAACCGTCGTTGCCGCATCTCATGCAGGGAGCTAGACTCAGTAAGTCGTTTGCTGCCGCCCATTTACTCTCACCGGGAGCGCACACTTGGCGTCCGCCGCCGCACCCGTTCGCACTGACCAGGCTTACCAGAAGTGCCTCGCTCCCGACTGCGGCGCCACGTACGACGTCGGCCAGGTGCTCACCGCTTGCCCGAAGTGCGGGTCGCTGCTGGATGTGCTGTACGACTGGAACCGCACGCCGCCGCCGGAGTCACTGCGGTGGTTCGAGCAAAAGTGGTCGCGCCGCAATGAGCCGCTTTGTCGCAGCGGCGTGTGGCGATTTCACGAGCTGCTGCCGTTCGCGACGCCTGACAAGATCGTCACGATCGGCGAGGGGCAGACGCCGCTACATGCTAGCGACGGCGTGGCGCGGTACGTCGGCATGAAGGCCGGCTCGTTGTTCCTGCAATATGAGGGCATGAATCCTTCGGGCAGCTTCAAAGACAACGGCATGACGGCAGCGTTTACTCATGCGAGGACCATCGGCGCCCGCCGCGCCGCGTGCGCTTCGACCGGCAATACGAGCGCCTCGCTCGCGTTGTACTGTTGCGCGAGTAAGCTCATGCAGGCCGTGATCTTCATCGGCTCCGGCAAGATTTCGTACGGCAAGCTCTCGCAGGCGCTGGACTACGGCGCGCTCACCATCCAAATCGCCGGGGACTTCGACGACGCCATGCTCCGCGTCCAGGAGGTGAGCAAGCAGCTTGGCATTTATCTGGTGAACAGCGTCAACCCGTTCCGGCTGGAAGGCCAGAAGACGATCATGTATCGGGTGCTGGAAAGCCTCGACTGGCAAACGCCGGACTGGATCGTCGTGCCCGGCGGAAACCTGGGCAATTCGAGCGCATTCGGCAAAGCGTTTCACGAGCTGCACGAGCTGGGTCTGATTGACCGCGTGCCGCGGCTGGCGGTGATCAACGCCGCCGGGGCCAACACGCTCGACGGCTTGTACAACAAGCACAACCTCCGGTGGAACTGCGGCCAGATTGATAGCCGCACCATCGCCCGCTACTACGCCGAGATGGAGTCCGCCGGCCGCAAGGCCGACACGATCGCCAGCGCGATCGAGATCAACCGGCCGGTGAATCTGACTAAGTGCCTGCGGGCCCTTGACTGGTGCGATGGCCTGGTGCGCGAGGTGACTGACCAGCAGATTCTGGACGCGAAGGCGCAGGTCGGCGCCAACGGATTTGGCTGCGAGCCGGCCAGCGCCGCGAGCGTCGCCGGGGCCAAGCTACTCCGTGAAGAAGACGTGATCGCGCCAAGCGAACGCGTCGTGTGCATTCTGACCGGTCATCAGCTCAAGGACCCCACAGCGACGGTGTCCTATCACACCACCGACCAGGACGAATTCAACCGCGTCCTCGGCAAACGCGGCGTCAGCCGGGCGGCGTTCGCCAATCGCGCGGTGAAGGTCGAAAACGACCTCGACGAAATCGTGCGGGCGATTCAGTTGAATAGCTGACTGCAACGCGATGGCAGAGAATCCCTCGGTATACGTCGAGACGACAGTCATCGGATATCTGACATCCCGCATCGGCAGCGATCCGATTGTCGCTGGTCACCAACAGTCAACTCGCGAATTCTGGGCTGACGCGCGTAATCGGTTTCGCTTGGTTGTTTCCCGGTTGGTGATTCAAGAATGCTCCGCCGGCGATGCTACGGCCGCCGCCGAGCGATTGCGGGTCTTAAAAGGCATTCCGCGGCTTCGAGCGAATTCGATCGCGGCAAATCTGACCAAGGCATTGCTGCAAAATGGCGGCGTTCCACCGTCACAGCCGCGTGACGCGGCCCACATAGCTCTAGCCGCCACGCATGGTATACAATACCTAGTGACGTGGAACTTTCGGCACATCGCCAACGCGGCACGGCGACGCGACATCGAGTGCATCTGCCGTGCGCTTGAATGCGAGCCTCCGCTGATTTGCTCTCCAGATAGTTTCCTGCTGAGGAACGATCATGTGGTCTGATCCCATTGTTGATCAAATTCGGGCTGAGGCGAAAGCCTGGTCCGATCAATTCGGCGGCGATGTTAATGCGATGTTCGCAGAGCTCCGGCGTCTCGATGAGGCGTCAGGCGAACTACTGGTGACCTTACCGCCTCGTGCGCCAGCATCCGGCACTCCAGTCCTAGGCACGCTTTCGACTTCGTCGGCGGTCGATGCAACAAAGCAGTCGCATTAGCAGAGTTGGATGCCCCTGAAACTTGCCATCCACGGCGCCGCGGGACGGATGGGGCAGCGCGTCGTTGCGCTTGCTAGTCAGGATCCGCAGCTACGACTTGTCGCGGCCCTTGAATCCGCGAGCCATCCGAAGCTCGGGCAGGATGCGGGCCTCGTTGCCGGGGTTGGCGAGCTGGGCGTGCCGCTGAAGGCGGTTGGCGAAAGCGACGCTGATGTTGTGATCGACTTCTCCGTGCCGAAGGCTGCGATTGCGGTTGTTTCGCAATGCCTGGAATATGGCAAGCCGCTCGTGATCGCCACGACGGGTTTTGAGCCGGAGCAGCGGGAGTTTATCGCCAAAGCGGCCAAGGCGCTGCCGATCGTCTTTGCCCCGAGCATGAGCACGGCAGTGAATCTCGCGATGAAGCTGACCGAAATCGCCGGCCGCGTGCTGCGCGACTACCCGTCAGGCGTGGATGTCGAAATCATCGAACGCCATCACCGGTTCAAGGAAGACGCCCCCAGCGGCACGGCCCTGAAGTTCGGCGAGATCATCGCCGCGGCGATGGGTCAGACCGAGCACACCCACGGCCGCGAAGGCCGCACTGGCAAGCGGCCACTTAAAGAGATCGGCTACCACGCCGTCCGCACTGGCGACAATCCCGGCGAGCACACGATCATCTTCGGCATGCTCGGCGAAACGCTGGAGCTGCGCGTCGCGGCGTCCAATCGCGACTGCTACGCCCAGGGCGCCCTGCTCGCCGCCAAATGGCTCGTCGGCAAACCGCCGGGGTTGTATGGAATGACGGACGTGCTTGGCTTGTAGCGGGATGCTCGATGCTGGATGCTGGAGGCTTGAATTCATCACGTATCAAGCATCTAGCATCCAGCATCGTTCTCATGGCCAAGTGCGACGAAGGTTACCTCTGCGAAGTTTGCGGCCAGGACGTCGCTGAGCTGACCGACAGCGATCTCTATCTGCGCTACATCATTGGCATGCTCGATCCGGAGGTGCTGCACACGACTCCCGAGCGCCACATCCGCTGCCATCCGTCGCTCGCACAATACATCGTCGCCGACGACTTCGCACCTGTGGCGGTTGAAGGCCCGTTCGATAAGCGGACGCTCGATCCGGAATTCGTCGCCGAACGCGAAGCGCTCGTCACGCGCGGCTGGCGGCGGCTGAATGAGGTTGCGACCAGCGGCGTCCCGATCATCGAGTACCCGCTGCCGGAAGTGCTCGACGCAATCAAAGCTCGCAGCACGCACAAATAGCCCGGCCATCCTGGCCGGAGCCCCAGCACGTGGGCCGCTGCCCCGCGTCCATCGACAAGCCGCCGTAAGTGCCTTATCTTTCCGTGAAACGGCGCCATCCAGAAAATCCATAGAACATCGC
>JAICUM010000190.1 GCA_025935855.1 Pirellulales bacterium
ATCCGAAGCCGCCGTCGTCCGCATGTATCACCTGGAAGGCAAGACCTACCAGGAAATCAGCGGCGCCACCGGCATGGCCCCCAACAGCGTCGGCCCCATGCTCTCCCGCGCCCGCGCCAAACTCCGCAGCGCCAGCGTCCGTCAAGGCGGCTGACAAAAATCCCCCTCCCTCGAAGGTCGAAGAGGGGCCGCGGCGCCGAGGGGCTAGGGGAGGGATTCCAGACTATCGGCCCGCGGTGATGCCCCATCCTAGCCGGAGGCACACATGCCTCCGGGCAGCCCCGCACATCGATTCGCCCCTACGCCGCCGCGCTCGGCCCCAGCGTCCACCGCCGCGAGTTCCACGCATAGTACAACCCCAGCGCGACCCCAAAAATCAAATGCGCCACGAGCGTCACGGTCACGAACCGCGCCGTCATCTGAATCCCAAAAAATCTCGCGTAAGGCGAGAGCAGTAGCGCCGCCTCAATCCCCACCGCCATCAGCACCGCCCACAGCCACCCCCCGCCCCAGCGATTCTTCGCCTCGCCAATCATCGCCGCGAACATCACGCCAAACGTCGCGCCATTGGAGAAGTGATACGCCCAGCCCACCAGCTGCGCCGCGAGCGAATACGATTCCTGCTCCAGCGGCTGCCCCAAAATCATCGCTCCGAACCGCGGAAACACGATGAACAGCGGCATTTGCGGAATCCCAATCCGCCCCATCCCCCACGCGTCGGAGTAAACAAACGGCAGCCGGAAAATATCGTAAGCGACCGCCGCCAGCAGCCCGCCGATCGTTCCCATCACCACCGCCCGCCACAACCGCCGATCCCCGCGCAGCCGATCAAGAATCGCCAGCGCGTAAAGAACGACCGTCGCCGGAATCAGGATAACGAACGTAAAGGTGCGCATGTCGCACCAGCCATACATTTCGGCGAGCAAGCACCAAATGCTCGTCGCCGCCAGCGCAAACACAAGCGCCCGCCCCGATCCCGTCCACTGAACAACCGCCGGCAACCGCGACGCAGAGGAGTGTTGAGTTTGCATCATCCCGCCATTGTAAAGTCGCCGCGCAGAAAAATGCCAGCCAATCCAATGAATTCGCCGTCAATTGGTTCACAGCTAATGATGCCAATGCGCTTTCGTCCCGGAGGGACGCTGGTGAGAGTAGCCCAGCGTTTCAACGCTGGGAAAGGCAGGATCGCTGTAGGACGGAAGTCCCGGAGAGACGATTGAACATTCAGCCGTCCCTATCGGAACTACGACGTGTGGTTACCGGCTGACACCCAGCGTTGAAAACGCTGGGCTATTCTCGAAGCGTCTCTACCGGGACGAATTGTCGCCACTCGACGGCTGCCAACCGATGGCGTTCCCCTCACGCACTCCCAATCAAAATCCCCGCCAAAAACACCAACACCCCGCCCACTACCACCTGAAACGCCGCCGCCAAAAACGGCGTATCCATAAAGTGATTCCGAATGTACGCGATCGCCGCCAGCTCAACCACGACCACCACCACCGCCAGCGTCGTCGCCATATAAAAATCGCCGATCAAATACGGCAGCGTGTGCCCGATGCCTCCCAAGGTCGTCATCAGCCCGCACACAATCCCACGAATCCACGGATGCCCGCGCCCGGTCAGCGTCCCATCGTCCGATAGCGCCTCGGCAAACCCCATGCTGATCCCCGCCCCCACCGAAGCCGCCAGCCCCACGCGAAACGCATCCAAGCTGATCCGCGTCGCAAACGCCGCCGCGAACAACGGCGCGAGCGTACTCACCGATCCGTCCATCAGCCCCGCCAACCCCGGCTGCACGACCTGCAACACAAACAGCCGCCGCCGCGCCTCATCCTCCTGCTTCCGCATATCCGTCGTCAGCTTCTCTTTCCCCAGCTCCTCGGCAATGTGCGTATGCTCGCGCTCCTGTGCCGCCAGGTCGCCCAGCAGCTCGCGCACTCCGGCGTCCGTCGTCCGCTTCATCGCGGCCTCGTAGAACTGCCGCGTCTCCATCTCCATGGACTCGGCCAGCTTCCGCACGCGATCAATGCCGAGGCTCTTCGAGAGCCACATCGGCCGCCGCCGAATAAACCCGCGCACATCCTGCTTGCGAATCAGCGGAATGTGCTCCCCAAACCGTTGCCGATAGATCTCAATGAGCCGCCGCCGATGCTCATCCTCCTCGGCCCGCATCCCCATGAACACTTCCGCCGTCGCCGGATAATCGGCCTTCAGATTCTCCGCCAGGTCGGCGTAAATCCGCGCATCCTCCTCTTCCAGCGAAATGGCCAATGCCAGAATCTCGCGTTCGCTAAGGCTATCAAATGAGCGCATTATTGAATCGCGGCAATGACTTCAAGACCATGAGATCGGCGGCTCCGCGGATTGAGCAAAGCGCCGCGTCTCACTGAAACAACTCATCGACCCGACAGGAGAAGCCCGGAACCACGGGATCGCCTTGAAGCGTATCGCCCGCAGTCAGGACAGCGACCTCAGTTCGCGAAGAGTAAATCGTCACCGTCTCAAGACCCGGGTCAATGATCCAAACAGCCTGAGAACCCGCGTCTAGCCAGGCTTCGATCTTTTCGTCAACTTCGCCCGTGCGGTCGCTCGGGGACAACACCTCGACGGCCAAATCAGGTGGGCCCGGCCAGAACGCTTCGGTCGGCGCCGTGGATGGCAGACGCGAACTGGAAATGAACGCGAAATCAGGCGCACGCACCGTATCCGGATCGCGAGCCAGCCGAAATCCCGTCTCGGCGCCGAACCCGCGCCCCAAGCGATTTGCACGGATGTGCGGACCGAGCAACGAGTGGAGATTGCTGACGATCTGCCCGTGCCGCCACCCAGAAGGAGACATGACGCGGAGTTCTCCCGCCACAAGTTCGTAACGCTTCCCCATGCCCGTCGGCAGCGCGAGAAGTTCATCCGCCGTGACCAGCGAAACAGTGCTCATACGAGAAGTCTAGCAGCTTCGGCGGCGCGCGTCGATTTGACTCCGTCCTGTCGAGCCTCATCCGCGTTCCAAAAGATACGTGAGGGGACCGGCAATCCGTAGGGTGGCGTGCTCGCGCCCACATCCGCGCTCAATTCATTCGCGGCATATGGTAAAACGCAAGCGCGATAATCGTATAAACAGCAAGCAGCAAGACGCCTTCAATCCACTGCGTGTGCCCGTCCGCCGCCACCAAAGCAATCACAATCGCCGAAGACCACACCGCAAGCACTTCCAGCAGCGTGAAGTGCAGATCAAGCGGCGCCGGCGCCACGAACACGCTCGCAAACACAAGAATCGGTGAAACCAACAGCGCGATCTGCAAACTTGATCCCAGCGATATCTGCAGCGCCAAATCCATGCGATTCTTGTACGCCATCTGCACGGCCGCCGAGTGCTCGGCCGCATTCCCAATGACGGCGACAATGATCACCCCGACGAAGACGTCGCTCATCCCCCACGTTGCCAGAAAGCCCGCGTCCCGCAAGTGCGAAAGGGCGTCGACCAGCAGTTCACTCAACACCGCCACAGCCGCCGTCGATCCAAACAGCACGCCAGCCGCCGCCTTGGAACCCCATTCCGGCGGCTCACTACCGCCTGGCGAATCGAGCGTCGTCCGTTCCGATTTGGCGCACAGCGTATGGACAAGATTGATCACGTAGGTGACCAGAAGCACCGCGGCGACTTCCTGGCTCAGGCGAACGTCAACCGTCGGCCCCAGCGTGTGATACAGAACGGACGGAATGGCCAGCCCGATGCTGGCCAACACCAAAAGCGTCGACTTGTAACGGATGTCGCTTTGATTGAATTGCTGGCGGCCATTTCGCACCCCGCCCGCGAGCACGCTCAGCCCGACCACAAACAACACGTTTCCAATAATCGACCCGGTGATCGACGCCTTGACGACCGACAACAGACCCTGCCGCAGGGCCAGGATCGCGATGATCAGCTCCGTGGCATTCCCGAACGTCGCATTGAGCAGCCCGCTAAGACGGGCGCCGACGTGCGCCGCCAACGAATCGGTCGCCCGCCCTAACAGCGCCGCGAAGGGAATGATCCCCAGTCCAGCCAACAAGAAAACGACCACCGGCGCGGCGCCAAACCAGAACGCGATCGGCGCCCCGATGCTGGCCAGGAGCAGGACATAACCCAAATAAGCTAGTTTCAATTCGTTGCCCGCCGACAGGCGCCGTAGGATGGCGTGCTCGCACCCTCGTTTTTCAAGAATTCGTTTGCCTTCCTGAGCCGCCGGAAACGCCGCTGCACTTTCGGCGCCGCTCAACCAAAAGAAATCGCGGAAAAGCGTTCTGACACGAATGGCGCTTCCGTGCCTGATTTTCACTGGCGCAATACTACAGGCGCCCGCCGCGCTCAGTCGGCCCGCGATCGAGAAGCAAGCAGATCAATGGCTTCTCGGACGGAGACAATGACAACGCCTTGGACCTGTTTGAGGCTCAGAAGATCCGCCTTGTCGCCCGTGACAAGGTGTGAAGCGCTTCCGCCAATTGCCGTCGCCAAAATCACGTTGTCGTTCGCATCGCGTGACGCATCCACATAGGGCAGCTTTTCAGCGAAAGATGCGAACCGACGCAAATTCACGAGTAGTCGACTCGCCTGATCTTGCCGAATGAAGCGCTGGAGCTTCTCGTACTGCAGGACCCGCGCAACTTCATCCAATTGCTCGGCCGAGGTTACCAGGGTGAAGTCGCCCACTTCCCAATGCTGCAGAAGCTGATCCGGCAGTCCGCCAGGAGTGATGAGCGCCGAGACCAACACGTTGGTGTCAAGCGCCATCCGCATGCCGATCCGCCTTTCCATGCTCGGATCGCGCCGCCTTGACCGCCTCGTCAATCAGCTGGTCGAGTTCCCGTACATCGACGCCGGCATTCTGCTTCTTCACTTCGCGAACGGCGTCGAAAAACAGGGCTCGCTGCAGTGTGCGATCGACGAAAGCCGAAACGTCGCTCCCCTCGCCTCGCTGGGCAAGCATCGCTTCCACATCGCGGACGGTCTGATCGGGCAATTCAATTTGCATCGGAGACTCCTCCGATCCATCATACCAGACCAACAAGCGGCAAATCAAAGCGGAGCCCGCTCGGATTCGCAAAATGGCAGAGTACCGACAGCTGGGTCCCTACCGTCCCGGCGAGCAAGCGAAGTCCCGACTCCTCGAAGGCTTCTCCGCCGATGTCTCGTCCGCGCTAATACGGTAAGCCGCCGAAATCTTCACTCATCGTCCGAAATTATTGCGTCCCGTTCGCCAGCGCATGAGAATGGAAGACCATCAGAATTCCTTTCAATGATGTTTTGAAGCTAATGAAGTACCCCACACTGCAACCCCTCTCAGCGATCGTTCTGGCAACTGTTTTGCAAAGCAGTCTAGCCTATTCGACGCCGCCCCTTCGCACCGTCGCGCTCGTCGGCGATCAGGCGCCGGGTGCATCCTCGGGCATTAATTTCTCAGCCTTCTTACCGCCAGTCCTGAACGACGCCGGACAGACCGCTTTCCTGGCCGGTTTATCTGGAAGCGCCGCTGACGGCGGCGGAGTCAATGGCATTTGGTCGGAAGGCTCCGGCGAGTTAAAGCTTGTCGCGCGCGTTGATACCCAAGCGGCCGGCGCTCCCGACGGTACGAACTATGTCACATTCAGGCCGCCATTGCTCAATAATCAAGGCCACGTTGCTTTCGCCGCGGACATCTCTAGCGACACGCACCAATCGATCAGCGGCGCTGTCTATCTGGAAAACTCGAGCGGACTCACGCTGATCGCACAGACAAATGGCCAGGCGGGCGGTCTCCCAAACGGCGTGACGTACACGGGCGTAAACTTACCGCTTCTCAACGAAGCGAATGAAGTGTCTTTCCAAGGAGGCTACCGCGGCGGTATCGGGCAATCCTTCACCTCGGGCGAGGCCCTTTGGGCTTCGCAGGGCGGCAATGTTGCTGTGTTGGCCCGCCAAGGCACGTCTGCCCCAGGTTTCCCTGCCGGGACAAATTTCTCCAATTTCGGCTTGTCGACCTTTCAGTACGCCTTCTCTAATGCTGGCGCGGCGTTCTCAAGCTCCGTCACGTCGGGAGAACATGGCGTGTGGCAGGGCGAGCCCGGCAACTTAAGACTCGTGGCACGGAGTGGAGCAACGGCGCCGGATACGACCGCAAGTTTTGCTTTGTTCTACCGCGTCGGAACTAACAACATCGGCCAAGTCGCCCTGCGGGGGGTGGTCACTGGTCCCGGCGTAAGCGACGCAAATGGTGAAGCGATCTGGGCCGAAAGGCCTAACGGCTTGGCTCTGGTGGCCCGCGCGGGCGATCCGGCTCCGGGTATGCCAAGCGGCGTGAGGTTTGACAACTTCTATGATAACCTGCCCACAAGTGACGCAATCGCGCTCAACGACTCCGGACATCTAGCATTCCGCGCCGCTACCATCGGCTCTGGACTAACGACCGCGAACAACGTCGGCATTTGGAGCGATGCATCGGGTTCACTAAGTCTCACGGCGCGCACCGGAAATCAAGCGCCGGGCACGGCGGCGGGCGTCACATTTAGCTCACTGCTTGCCCCAGCGCTGAATAACGCAGGACAAGTCGCGTTCATCGCAACCCTGACCGGCTCCGGTGTGACCTTAACGAACAACACCGGCATCTGGGCGACAGATCGAAGTGGCGCACTTCACCTTGTGGCGCGTACCGGAACGCAATTGGAGTTGGCGCCCGGTCAATTCTCCACGGTCACCAGTCTCGCCTTCTCACCTGCCGACGTGAATGGCCGCCTCTCCGGTTTCAATAACCTGGGTCAAATCGCATTCTCGGCACAGTTTTCAGGCGTCCCTGCGCAGGGCGTATTCGTTTCCAACGTCGCCGCAGTCCCTGAGCCAGCGATCCCTTCATTGTTGGGCGCGGCGGCAATCTGGCTCTATGGACGTACTAAGAAAACCAATGTATGTGAAGAGGCGCCAGACGTGAATAGGACGTGAAATGTGCCGGATACAATTTCCTGGCTCGCCGCCTCCGGCTGCTCATGCCCGCGATTAGACCTTGTACGACCGTTCAATTCACTGCCGATAGACATCCTTGCGGTGGCGCACTCGTTGAATTTCGATGATCTGTTTAGAGGAAATGACTTCGTACACAAGCCGATAGTCGCCGACGCGAATTCGATAAGTGTGTTCGGCGCCTGAAAGCTTTTCGCAGCCGTGGGGAAATGGCTCAGCGGCCAGAGCCTCCGCCTCCGCGATGATTCGCGGCAGCTCCTGCCTGGGAAGCTTGCGCAAATCCTTCTTCGTGGACGAGCGCCATTGCAGGCTAAAGGAGGCCATCTCGCTTCAGATCGGCAATGAATTGGTCGTGCGGCACGACGGTCTCCTCCCGTCGCTCGGCAATCGCGGCCAAGTCGTCCAAGTCCTCAAGCAGCTTTTCGTACTGAGCAATCGGCAACACGACGGCGCTCCGCGCGCCGTGCTCGTCAGTAATGTAGTGAAGTGTTTCGCTCATGGAGATTCGCGCAGCAACTTGGCAATACAGGGCTTCGCTGCTTTCAGAGTAGCGACCGGCCGGCCAACAATCCATCCACAAGTTACCAGATGGCCCAAAAACCGCCTTGATACTGTACACCTGTTCGTGTACAATCAGCCACGCCTCACATGGCATGCGCTCTTTGACATCTGAAAGCAGCAGCGAACCCGCGTTGTCCTGGATGACGCCGCGTGGGCGACTTGGCGAGGGCTCCAAGCGGGGTTTTGGCGTTTTGGACTTTTTTCAGAAAATCCAAAACCTCCCCTCGTCCGGGAGCCGCCGATTCACAAACGAGCCGGCATTTTCCGAGCGGCGCATGTCAAGCGCCAACTGGGTTTTGAGCACCAAAACATGGGACCCCTACACCGCGCTCAAAACCCAAAATCCAAAACCCCGCCGCGCGATCGAGCATCCAGCATTGGCCAAGGACTTCTGTCGCCAAAAATGAGTTTCGCGACAAAACTCATAGCGTCAAAAAGCGACGCGCGCTACTCGGTCTGGCTGAAAGGCGTAGACGTAGGCGTAGGGTGGGTAGCCGGTCCGCCGGCTACCCACCATAGACGCACAAAGCCGTGGGCGCTCGGCGGACCGAGCACCCACCCTACGATTTGTATTGAGCGGACGCCTCACGGCGCATCCACCGCAATCGGCTCCACGCCATCCAGAAACCCCGTCAGCGCCCGCGACCGATACGGGCTCTGCAGCTTCCGCACCGCCTTCGACTCGATCTGCCGCACGCGCTCGCGCGTCACCGAGAAGATCTTCCCGACCTCCTCGAGCGTGTAGGTGTACCCGTCGGCCAGGCCGTACCGCAGCCGCAGGATTTCGCGTTCACGGTAGGTCAGGTCGGTCATCACCTCTTCGAGCCGGACCTTGAGCGCCTCCAGGTGCGTATCGTACAGCGGATCTTCCTGGCGGTGCTCTTCGAGGAACTCGCCAAAATAGTTGTCCTCGTGATCCCCCACCGGCTGGTCCAGCGACAACGGCTGCC
>JAICUM010000349.1 GCA_025935855.1 Pirellulales bacterium
GCGCTCAATGATCGACGACGTGACGTTCTGCCTGATGATCGCCACGACGCTTCACTCCGTCGCCGTTGGGAATTTGCTTCCGGCCGATGTGAAAGTGGTGTGCGTGGACATCAATCCTTCGACCGTGATCAAGCTCAACGACCGCGGCAGCTTTCAAACCGTCGGCTTGGTGACCGATGTCGAGCCCTTCCTGCGGGCCCTGGTCGCCGAAGTCAAACGCCTCGAACAATGACCTACATAGCCCGGCCATCCTGGCCGGGCGAGTTCTCCCGGTTCACAAACAAACCCTGCAACGATTCATCAATTCGTCGAGCCAGGATGGCTCGGCTATATAAATTGTGCCAGCCTCACCACACATCCTGATGTGCCCGCCCGACTATTACGGCATACACTACTCGATCAATCCGTGGATGGATGTCGCGCGGCAGTCCGATCGGCCGGTCGCGTTAGATCAATGGCGCCGCCTGCACGACGCCCTCGTCGCCGCCGGCGCTCGCATTTCGCTCGTCCCGCCGGCTGAGGGGCTGCCGGACATGGTCTTTACGGCCAACGCTGGGCTGATCTACCAGAATCGCGCCGTTATCTCGCACTTTCGTCATGAGCAACGCCAGGGCGAAGAGCAGCACTTTCGCCGTTGGTTCAATGAGCATGGCTTCGAAACCAGCGAGTCGCCCGTGGACTGCTGCTTCGAGGGCGCCGGCGACGCCCTGTTCTGCGGCGATACGCTCTTTGCCGGCTACCGCCAGCGGAGCGACGCGCTGGGCCATCAAAAAATCGGCGCGCGACTCGGCGTGCGCGTCCTGCCGCTGGAACTCGTGAACGCGCACTACTATCACCTCGACACGTGCTTCTGCCCGCTGACGGCAGACTCCGCCATCTGGTTCCCCGCGGCCTTCGACGACTACGGCCAGCGCGTGGTCCGCGACAACATTTCACAACTCATCGCAGTCGCCGAGGAAGAAGCCCACAGCTTCGCCTGCAACGCGGTCGTCGTCGGCCGCACGGTTATCACCAACACCGGCTGCCCAAAACTTCACGCAGATCTGCGAGCCGCGGGCTTCACGCCCGCGGCCACCCCGCTCAGCGAATTCGTCAAGGCCGGCGGCAGCGCCAAATGCCTCACCCTGCGCCTCGACGGCGAAGACGCCGCGGCGTGGAGGATTTAAGAATCCTTAGGGTAGGTCGCCTGCGCGACCGACCCCGGGGCTGGAAGAGGCAACGCCTTTGGCGTAGAAGTTACAGCATGGAACAACGATCCCTCGGCACAACGTCTATTCTTGTTTCCCCCGTCGCTCTCGGTTGCTGGCCCATCGCTGGTATTACGACGCGAGATGTGAACGACACTGATAGCATTGCGACGATACGCAAGGCGATTGAAATTGGCGTCAACTTTCTCGACACGGCCTACTGCTACGGCGTCCACGGCGAGAGCGAGAATCTCATCCACCGGGCGCTCGAAGGCCAGCGCCGCGAGGAAGTCGTCATCGCCACCAAGGGCGGCATCCACTACGACGCCGCCGGCAAGCAAGTCCAAGACGCCCGGCCCGAGACGCTCCTCAGCGAATGCGATGAAAGTCTCCGCCGGCTCGGCGTTGATCGCGTCGAGCTGTACTATCTTCACGCCCCGCAGAAAGACGTGCCGATCGAAGAATCCGCCGGCGCCATTGGCCAGCTCGTCGAAAGTGGCAAAGCGCTCTCCGCCGGCGCCTCGAACTGTTCGCTGGAGCAACTGAAAACGTTCCACGCCGTTTGCCCGCTCGCCGCCGTGCAGCTCCCGTACAACATGCTGCAGCGCGACATCGAGCGTGAAACGATTCCCTGGTGCATCGAGCAAGGAATCTCCGTCACCGCCTACTGGCCGCTCATGAAGGGCCTGCTCGCTGGCCGCCTCACCGACCAAAGCCAGATTGACGAAACCGATTCCCGCCGAAACTACCCGATGTATCAGGGTGAGGAGTGGAACAGAAACCAAGCGTTCGTCGCCCGACTGCGCGACATCGCCGCCGAGGCCGGCCGCACCGTCGCCCAGCTTGTCGTGAACTGGACAATGAATCAGCCTGGCGTCACCGCGGCCCTCTGCGGCGCCAAGCGCCCCTGGCAAATCGAAGAAACCGCCGCGGCGATGGGTTGGCGGCTCAATTCCGAGCAATCCGCTGCGATCGAACAGGCCATCGCCGACCGCGGCCCCGCCGCCGCCAAACGCCTCTTCACATAGCCCGGCCATTCTGGCCGGCGCCAAGTGTAGCCCTCTCGCTCCGCGAGAGGGTCATCTCGCTCCAGCGAGATGACTACTCTTGTCCTCCTTCAGTGCCGCGCCCGGTTGTAGCGGATGCACAAATTGCTCCTCCGTTTTCGGGGTCGAGGCATTGCCGGCAGGGCAAAGACGTCGCACGGCTCTCCATCTCGCGACCTACGCTTCAAGCAAACTGTCTCAACTTTTCCACTTCTTCTCGGACGCAACCGCCCATGGCTCACACGCTGCGCCTACTCGAAAACTGGACCCCCGAACAAGCCGCTCGCATGGAGCGGAACATCTTCGTCGGCCAGCACCGGCTCCATCAGCTCGAACTGTTTGGCGACGAGCAGCTCATTCAGCTTCTGGAGCGCCATCCGCGTCGCGACCTCGGCATCAACACGATGGGCGACGACCCTGAGCAGCGCTCGGACTGGCAGGAAGGCCGCGCGGCGAATCTCGACGCCGCGGAACTGCTCGAAGCCGCCCGCACCGGGCGCGTCTGGCTGAACGTCCGCCGCGTCATGGACCACCACCCCGAATATGCTGAGCTGGTGCTGGCGCTATATGACGACCTGGAACGCACGTGCCCGGGCCTGCACACCTACAACCACTCGGCGAACCTGCTCATTTCGTCGCCCGGCGCGATGGTGTACTACCACCTCGATTGCCCGGCGAACATGCTCTGGCACCTGCGCGGCCAGAAGCGCGTCTGGGCCTACCCGCTCGAATCGGGCCTCGTCTCCGACGAAACGATCGAAGGCGTCCTGTGCGGCGAGCGCTCCGAAGAGCTCGATTACCGAGAGCAGTGGGACGAGCTGGCCGTCGTGCATGACTTGGAGCCGGGCGAGATGATCACCTGGCCGCAACACACGCCCCACCGCGTGGTGAATACCGACGGGCTGAACGTATCGCTCTCCACCGAGCACATGACCCCCAAGGCCGCGCGGCGGAACAACGTCTACCTGGCCAACCGCCACTTCCGCCAACTACTCGGCGGCTCCTGGCGGCGAACCGAACAAACCGGCTGGCGGCCGGCGCTCAAAGAGTTCACGCTACGAGTCTGCCGTCGCGTGCCGGGCTTGTCTCCAGTCACGCCGCAAGGCTACAAGTACCCGATCACCTTCGAGGTCGATCTGGAGGCGCCAAACTGCGTCCGCCCGCTCAACGAATCCCATCGCCGCGAAGCCGTGCTTACATAGCCCGGCCATCCTGGCCGGAGGGTGGCACGCCCAGAGTCTTCGATGGGCGTGGTAGGCGCCTTGAAAGAATTTTACGCCCTTCGGCGGACCTCAGGGCGTGCCACCCGACCGGTATGGTCGGGCTATTTCCGCATCGCGGCTTCGTGCGCCGCCATCGACGTTTGCAGCCGCGCGGCGAGCGTCTTCGAATCGACGTACCCTTCAATCACATCGAGCACCTGATTGTTCGGCCCGACGATGATCGTCGTTGGGAAAAAGCGAATCCGCAGTTTCGCGGTTGTCTCGGGCTGCTCGGCCCGATCGACGTACACCGTCTCGAAGGACTCGTTGACGAGCCGTTTGATCTTTGGCGATTGATACGTTTCGTCAATCATCCGCACGCAATGCGGGCAGTTCGGCGAGCAGGCGAAGATCAGTATCGGCCGGCCAGTTTTCTTCGCCGAGGTCCATGCCGCCGGATAGCTGCTAAAGCGGAACACGCCATGTCGCAGTCTGGGCTTCGCGGTCGCCGATGGTCTCGCCGGCCTGAGGGTCGCACTGGGACCCATTGACGTCTCCGCCGCGGGTGCCAGTTCTGCTGAAACGAAGATCAGTAAAACCAGGCAACCGCAAGACGTGAGCGTGCGCATGGCTGTTCCTCTGTAGCGGCGATTTTCAACCGTCGCGTAAACTGCTTTGACAATTGACACGGCGGTCAAAAACCGCCGCCACATTGATCCTGCTGCCGTAAGCCGAGCGGGCGCCAAAAGAGTTCATCGGCGCGCGGCGCCAGCACGCTCAGCCAGAAGGCTCCGCGCAGGCAGAGCCAGCAAGAATGGCAGCGATTCCGCCGCCGCTACAATCAACCCAAGTAGATCCCGCTTGCCGAGCGGGATCTCCCAATGGAGGTCGCCATCGTTTGATCAAGGTCCCTTCCGGCAGAAGGGACCGACTAGACGCTCACGACGCCCAACTCACGGGCCTTCTGCACGCCCACAAACCCCTGATGGGCCTTCATGCACGTCGCCCGGAATGGTTCCGGATGCGGCACGCCGTGCAGGCGGAACGTCTCCACCTGCCCCAACCGAAAGACCAAGTCCCCCGCCGGATACCACGCCTGCCCGGGCATGACCTCAATCGTGATCGTGTCGAACCGATCCAGCGACACGCTCGCCTGTTCGCCGCCGCCGAAGGGCTGCTCGACGATCACGCGCCGGTTCGTCAGCCGATATCGCCGGCACGCCGGGTTCGGCCAGCCGGCAATCACAAACGGCACCCGCGGCACGAGCATGTGAAAATAAAGTGGCAGGATGAATGGTATCGAGACGAGGGCCATCAGCCGCCCAAATGTCAGCGGGATGCCAAACAGCGTCAGCCCCATCTTGTTCTCAAACCGCCGACCCCACCACCGACCGTAGGCGGTCGCGGCCAGAGTCGGCCAAACAGTCATGATTGTGGCTTCGCGCTCGCTGGCCGGAACCACTCCGGCAATAGGCTGAGTCATCGTAATGCTCGAAATCGGCTCTTGCTGCTGGGATTCGTTCGGGAGGGCGAGGCTCCTGCCGAGGCGTGTAGCGGGTACACGGCGCTCCGGCTCGGCGGAAGCCTCGCACTCCCGTTTCCGCCGTCCTAGTCACCAGGGGGCGGGAGAGATGAATCAGGCTATCAAAGCCTCGATGCAACCGCTAGGGCGCCAGAAGTCTGGATGGCTGAAGGGCTCGGGAGTCTTTTGCGCCTGGCATGTCACCAATAGTGGAACATCTCCAGTCGCAAAAGACTTCCCGACCCGTTCGACGTTCCCTGCCGCTGCCGCTACGCCAATGGCGCCTCTTCCGATGCGAACAGCTCGCTGAAGTGGACGATGGTGGCTTCGACCGACGCCGTCGGCGCCGGATGGATCATGTCCACCCAGCATTTCA
>JAICUM010000331.1 GCA_025935855.1 Pirellulales bacterium
ATCTCGCCGGCGTCCACTGGATCGGCGCCCACATGCAGTCCGGCAAAATCACGATCCACGGCGCCGCCGGCCGCCACCTCGGCAGCGCCATGCGCGGCGGCGAAATCCACGTCCACGGATCGGCCGGCGACTGGCTCGGCGCCGAGATGCACGGCGGCCTCATCCACGTCCACGGCAACGCCGGCCACCTCGCCGGCGCCGCCTATCGCGGTTCGCCCCGCGGCATGACCGGCGGCACGCTGCTGGTGGACGGCGACGCCGGCAACGAAGTCGGCCTCTCGATGCGCCGCGGACTGATCGCCATCGGCGGCGCGGCGGGGGACTTGCTTGGCTTCAACATGATCGCCGGCACCATCGTCGTCCTCGGCGAAAGCGGCGCCCGACCTGGCGCCGGTATGCGCCGCGGCACGATCGCCCTCTTGGGCGACGCCCCGCCGCTGCTCCCCAGCTTCCGCTACGCCTGCACCGCGCGGCCGTTCATCCTGCCGCTCCTGCTCCGCTCGCTCCGCGACAAAGGAATGCAGATCGACGACGCGCTCCTGTACGCCGCCATCGATCTCTACAACGGCGACCTCATCGAGCTCGGCAAAGGCGAAATCTTCCTCCGCAACAAACAAGCCGCTTGATATCGAACGCGACGCCCCAAGACCGGCGCTCAGCTCCATAACGACATAACAGAAGATCGCAAAGGTCGCAAAGAATTCTCTTCATTCCTTTGCGACCTTTGCGAACTTCTGTTAAACATTCGTCCGCAAAATAAAAAACGAGTCCACGTAATCGGTTCAAAAGCACCCAAAATGGAAGAGCTTATCCCACCCTTCCATCTGCTAACAGCATCGTAGCCGTGTCGCGATCGCCTGCAACACCTCATCATCCGTCGGATAATTCGACGCCACGAGCCGCCGCAGCGGAATCGGTATCTCATCCATCCGATACACCGTCCCCGCCGCGTGCACGCCGTAAATCGCGGTCGTGAATTGAACCGTCGCGTCAAAGCCCGTCGCGGCGTTTGGATAATCGAGCGCGATCGTCGGCAGTTCGCTAAGTGTCTTACGCGCCTTCGCCGACAAGTCCTTGATCGACTCCGTCCCCACCAAAACACACGCGTCCACTTCCCCGCGCTCCAGTAATTCGTTCGCCGTATACTCGCCGGGATTGTACCGCGGAAACCCCCGCGACAAGTTCACCGCGAACGCGAACCCCGTCATCCAGCACAGCACCGAGTCCGCCCCCGACACGTCGCCCGGAATGCGCAGCCGCCGCGCCGCAAACCGCGTCCGCCCATTCAAGTCCTCCACCAGCCGCAGCAAAGCTTCGACATTCGCGTGACTGCCGCTCGTTTGTGCCAGTCCCAGCCCAAAAAACACCACGCCATAGCGGCAGCTCACCAGCCGCTCGACAAGCTGCTGTAACTGCTCCCGCGGCACGCCCACATCCAAATCCTCCGGCAGCTCGACGCCCGCCAGCAACTGCCGCAGCGCCCAAATCAGCTCAAAGTCCCCCCCGTGTGGCGCCTTGATAAACACATCCGCCAACGCGCTCGTCGCCGTCTCCTCGGCGTCCACCACGATCAGCGTGCGGTCGCGGCGGCCGTTCGGAATGAACTCGCCGGCCGGATCAACGCTGTAACGCTCGAAGTGCCGCGGATGGCTCTTCACGGGGTTGGCGCCCCAGAACACCACCAGGTCGGCCCGGTTCCGCACCTCGCCCAGCGAGCACGTCGATTCGCCGACCTGCTGAATCGCCATGATCGACGGCCCATGACACACCGACGCGGTGGTGTCGATGTTCGCCCCCAGCCGCTCGGCCAGTAGCACCGCCGCCCGCTGTCCCTCGGTGCTGCTGCGCGACAGCCCCCACACGAGCGGCGCCCGGCTCTCGGCAAGAATGCCCGCGGCCCGATCGATCGCCTCATCGAGCGAAACCGCACGCCCGTCAATCATCGCCGCCGGCCGCGCCGGCAGCTCCTTCAGCGAATCAAACCACGGCTGCGCGAGCCGGCACGCCCGCTCAACATGCGTGAGCCGTTCGCCGACAAACGTCGCCTCAAGATCATCGCACACGCACCCGCAAACGGTGCACGCCACGTCCGTGAACGTCCGCGTCGCCGCCGGGCCGTCGCCTTCTGTCTGGGGCATCGGTACGCGATTCAAGCAAAGAATTCCTTCAGTTCTTAAGCGGCTTCAATCGCTCAATTTCAGCCGCGCCCTCGCTGCGCATCGCGTGCCACAGATCCCAGTCCTGCTGCAACCCCAGCCAGAAATCCGCCGACATGCCCACGACGCGCGCCAATCGCAGCGCGGTATCAGGCGTGACGCCGCGCTTGCCCCGAATAAGCTCGTTCAACCGTGGAAACGAAACCCCCAGCCGCACCGCAAGGTCCGACTGCGTAATCCCCAGCGGCACGAGAAACTCCTCGCGCAGCATCTCGCCAGGATGCGTCGGCGGTCGATGGCGCGGCAGCCGTCGCGCCACCAGTCCTCGCCCATTTCCGCTAGTGGTAGTCCGCGATTTCGACGTCGTCGGCATTGCCGCTACTCCAATGAAAGCAGATTCGATACTGTTCGTTGATCCGAATGCTATGCTGTCCCGCTCGATCGCCCCGCAGGCGCTCTAGCCGGTTTCCCGGTGGAACAGCCAATTCCTGAAGGTCGCGCGCCCGGTTCAACTGGTCCAACTTCCGACGTGCAACCGACCACAGCTCGCGAGGGCAAACTTTTCTGGCGGCCCTAGTATCGGCGCCGTCAAAAACGTCCTCGGTTCCCTGGTTTCGAAAGGAGGATATCACACATCATATTATATGTTATAGGCCAATCAAAAGCGAGATCGCACAACGCGGCCTGATCTCGGCTGTTAGACCTTCTGTGAACGCTTACAATGGGGTTATGACGGACCTCATCAAGCTCACCGGCGGCACCCTCTACGACCCCGCCAACAACGTCGACGGCCAGGTCCGCGACCTCTGGATCGCCGGCGACAAAATCGTCGCGCCCCCATCGGATCCCGCCACCCGCCCCACGCGCGAAATCGGCGCCCGCGGACTCGTCGTCATGCCCGGCGGGGTCGACATGCACTGCCACATCGCCGGCCCGAAGGTCAACGTCGCCCGCAAGATGCGGCCCGAGGAAAAACGCGGCTCCCAGGTCCTTCACAAAACCGCCGTCGCCCACAGCGGCACCCTCGGCAGCGTCCCCAGCACCTTCGCCACCGGCTACAAGTACGCCGGCATGGGCTACACCACCGCGTTCGACGCCGCCATTCCCCCGCTGGCCGCCCGCCACGCCCACGAGGAATTCGCCGACACCCCGTGCATCGACAAGGGCATCTACGTCCTCATGGGGAACAACCACTACGTCATGCGCTCCATCCAGCGCAACGAACCCCAAAAGCTCAAGTCCTTCATCGCCTGGCTCCTCGGCGCCGCCAAGGGCTACGCCCCCAAGCTTGTGAACCCCGGCGGCGTCGAAGTCTGGAAGAACCATCAGGCCGGCAACGTCCACGGCCTCGATGAAGTGGTCGACCACTTCAACGTCACCCCGCGGCAGATTGTGGGCGAAGTGGCAAAGGCGGCGGCGGAACTGAAATTGCCCCACCCCGTCCACATCCACTGCAACAACCTCGGCATGCCCGGCAACTGGCAGACCACGCTCGAAACCATGCGGGCCCTCGAAGGCCACCGCGGCCACCTCACCCACATCCAGTTCCACAGCTACGGCGGCGGCGACGCGGACGAAAACACCTTCAACAGCAAAACCGCCCCGCTCGCCGACTACGTCAACGCCCACAAGAACATCACCATCGACGTCGGCCAGGTCCTCTTCGGCGAAACCACCAGCATGACCGGCGACGGCCCGCTCGGCTATTTCCTCTCGAAGGTCTACGGCGGCAAATGGTTCTCCTGCGACACCGAGCTAGAGGCCGGCTGCGGCATCACCCCCATCAAGTACAAAAACCGCTCGCTGGTCCACGCCCTCCAATGGGCCATCGGTCTCGAATGGTACCTGCTGGTCGAAGACCCCTGGCGAGTCGTGATGAGCACCGACCACCCCAACGGCGGCTCCTTCCTCGCCTACCCGCAAATCATCCGCCTGCTCATGGACCGCACCTACCGCCAGGACGTGCTGAAAACGTGCCCGCCCAGAATCCGCGAGCGCAGCCAGCTCGCCGACCTGAACCGCCAGTACACCCTCAACGAAATCGCCATCATCACCCGCGCCGCCCCAGCCCGCATCCTCGGCCTAAAACATAAGGGCCACCTCGCCCCCGGCGCCGACGCCGACGTCACCCTTTACACGCCCAATGACAACAAAGAAACCATGTTCGAGCTGCCCCGGATGGTTATAAAGTCGGGCCGCATCATCGTCGAACAGGGAGAACTCCGCGAGCCGCTCAACGGCAAAACCCTGCACGTCCAGCCCGACTACGACCAGGACGTCGAGCGCGACATCCAGGAGTGGTTCGAACAATACTACTCCATCCGCTGGCGCAACTACCCCGTCGAAGACCACTACCTCCCCGACTCCGAACTAATCCCCGCCGGCGCGTGACGAAATCCCCCTCCCTCGAACGGAGGGGATAGGGGAGGGATTCTTTTCGCAGATACGGATAGGGCGTCCGGCGAGCATCCGATCCCGTAGGCTGGATGCTCGCACCCACCTTCAGCACCCAACAAAATCTAGCTCCCCTCTCCCCGGTACTCCGGGGAGAGGGGCTGGGGGTGAGGGGCTCGCGGGATGAAGGGGAAATGGAAGCAAACCGAGCGCGGCCAACCCGAGTTGCCCGAGAGAAATGCGGCCCGTCGCAATAGCGACTAGCGGTGTGGGCGAAGCTCCAAGCGCCCAGGCATGAGGTTGACCCCACTCACAAATCCTCCGGCCCCGTCGCTTTTACGAGGAGACACGGAAGGGCTGGCCGCTGAGGCTTGAGAGACGCGCCAAGGCGAAAACTTGCGGCCTGGCAAAAACTCATCGATCGATTAAGATTGGTCAGGCCTGCACTGTTGTCACGGAAGATAAATCCTGGAATGAAAACATCCAGCCATCGAGAAGTCCGCGTATTCGATCTCTTCTGCGGAGGCGGCGGCAGTTCTCTCGGAGCCAAAATCGCTGGCGCCCGTCCCATCGGCGGCATCGATCTTTGGCCTGTGGCCACGGAAGCCTTTGCTCTGAATTTTCCTCGCGCGACCGTATATTCGCAGGACCTCCGACGGTTAAAGCCGTCTCAGGTCGCCCAGGACGTGGGCCGCGTCGATATGCTGATTGCTTCTCCGGAATGCACCAATCACAGCGTTGCAAAGGGAAACAAGCCGCGCTGCGAGGACAGCAAAGAACTCGCATTTCAGGTGATTCGATTTGCCGCAGAAGTTTCCCTGCATCGGAACTTGTCTTGCAACTCAAATAGCTAATCGTGCCTTTCCAACGGCACGCCCATCTCTTCAAGATGCTCCGCTGTCGCTTCAAACGCCGCAGGGTTTCTCGTCGGATCGTTAGGATCGCCTCGAGGAATCCAAAGCACCATCCCACGGCGTGCACGCGTAAGTA
>JAICUM010000090.1 GCA_025935855.1 Pirellulales bacterium
GAGTCCCGGGCCTTGACGGCGAAAAAATGTCCAAGAGTTACAACAACACCTTAGCCGTGTTCGACGACGTGAAAGCCCAGCGCAAACAGATCATGCGCATCGTCACCGACAGCCGGCCCATGGACCAACCCAAGGAGCCTGACGGCGACGTCCTGTTCGACCTGTTCAAGCTGGTCGCTGCGGAGCCGCAAGTGGCCGAAATGACCGCCCTTTACCGACGAGGCGGCTTCGGCTATGGCGACATCAAGAAAGCGCTCGCCGACGCCGCCGAAACGTTCTTTGCCGAAGCTCGCGAACGCCGCGCCGCGTGGGCGGCTCGCCCCAACGACGTACGCGACGTGCTCAAAGCGGGCGCCGCCAACGCGCGCAAGAAAGCGGCCGCCACGCTCGCCCGCGCCCAGGCCGCCTGCGGCGTGAAGGGATACTAGGCATGGCCCACATCATCGGCATCGGCACGGACATCATCGAGTGCCTGCGCATTGCGCAGATGATCGACCGCCACGGTGAGCTCTTCATCCGCCGCGTGTACACAGAGCACGAGATTGCCTACTGCTCCACCAAGAAGGCCGCCACCCAGCACTACGCCGGCCGATGGGCCGCCAAAGAGGCGGTACTCAAGGCCCTCGGCACCGGTTGGATTCGCGGCATCAGCTGGCGCGACGTCGAAATCCGCCATAAACCCGGCGGGGCCCCCACCATCGCCCTCCGCGGCGGCGCCAAGGAAGTCTTCGAACGCTCCGGCATCAAGGAGATGCACATCAGCATCAGCCACTGCCGCAGCCACGCGACGGCGTATGCGATCGCGGAAGGGGAGGACTCCGACCAGTGATTATGTGGTCCGAGAAAATACGCGGACTTCTTTCTGCAAAGAGTCCCCGATCCGATCCCGTTCAATTTCTAAGTCGTATGTGGTCTGCAAGTTGATCCAAAAGCGATCTGAAGTGCCAAAGTACCGCGCTAGCCGTAGCGCGGTGTTCGCGGTGATCGCCCGATCCCCATGCACGATCTCGTTGATTCGCCGCGGAGGAACCGCGATTTCGTGTGCCAGCCTGTATTGGCTGATGCCCAGTGGCGAAAGAAATTCTTCCAACAGGATTTCACCGGGGTGAATTGGCGATAACTTTTTGGCGGGCAATTGAAAGCTCCCCGCGATGCAGCAGGCTTGTCAGTAGGATAGCTATCCCGCGATTGTTACTATGCCGCCGATGAACTCGCCATTTCGTAGTACAACGAATCCCTCCCGATGTCCCCAGAGTTTTCGCGAACGAGGAAGCCTAAATGGCCAAACTGCGTCCCCATTTATTGTCTTTGAACGAAGCGCGGACCAATCGCGATGGCCTTCTAATCGCTTATCTGCTTCGATCAAACTAAGCGGACGACGCAACCACCATAAGCGCGGCAAGCCGTGGCGCACGACTCGGGTCCAGAATTCGTCCTCATTGTCGATCATACCCGGGCAGACAGTTAACCTGGAAATTGTTAGCCGGATTTCTTCGCCGTGCGCTTTTTCGCCGCCGGCTTCTTGGCGACGCCATTCTTCGGCGCTGCGGCCTTCTTTGTCGCAGACCTTCGGCTAGCTTTCTTCTTAGGCGGGCCCTGCGCGGCTTTGTCGGCTAGCATGGAAAGCGCTTCGTCGAAAGTCATCTCTTCGGGCGTCATTCCCTTGCGCAGCGACACGTTTGTATCGCCGTCGGTGAGATAGGCGCCATACCGCCCGTCGAGAATCTGCACCGCTTTCTCCGTTACGGGGGATGGCTTCTCGAACACCCGCAACGGCTCCTTCTTCGCCGCGGCGCCGCGGCCGCGCGTCTTGGGCTGCGCGAGCAGGTGAATTGCTTGCTCCAGCGTCACGTCCAGCGGCGAAATGTCCGCCGGCAGCGAGCGCGTTTCCTCGCCGCACTTCACATACGGGCCATAGCGCCCGTTGTACGCCATGACTTCCTTACCGAGTTCCGGGTGATTCCCCAGGTTCCGCGGCAGCGACAGCAGATTGAGCGCCGTCGCCAAATCGATGTCCGCCGGGTTCATCCCTTTCAAGAGCGAGGCGTTCTGCGGTTTGTCTTCATCCTCTGGCGTGCCGCGCTGCACATACGGCCCGAACCGTCCCGTCTTTAGGTACACCGGCTTGCCACTGTCCGGATCGAAACCCAGCGGCTCCTCCCCCTGTTGTGCCTGGTCCAAGAGCTTCAGGGCTGACTCGACCGTCACTTCATCCGGCGGCGTCTCTTCCGGCAGCGAGGCCGTCCGGTCACCCTGCTCGATGAACGGCGAGTACCGTCCCACGCGCACGTAAATCGGCGCTTCGCCGTCGGGCGTGCCGATGTGAATCCGGCTGATCCGCGCCGGGTCAATCTCGTCCAACTTGTGATCGAGCTGCTTCTTTAGACCCGGCGAGCCGTTGCCAAAGTAGAACTTCTCCAAGTAGGTGGCGTACTGCTGCTCGCCGCGGCTAATCGCATCGAGGTCGTCTTCCATTTGCGCGGTGAACTGGTAATCCACCAACGCCGCCAAGTGCTCTTCCAAGAGCTGCACCACCGAAAACGCCACCCAGGTCGGCACCAGCGCGTTCTGCTTCTTGAACACGTAGTTCCGATGTTGAATCGTGTCGATGATCGACGCATACGTGCTGGGGCGGCCAATGCCGCGTTCTTCGAGGGCCTTCGTGAGCGATGCTTCGCTATATCGCCCCGGCGGCTGCGTGGTGTGTTCTTTGGCGTCGAGCTTCGTACACGTCAGCCGTTCACCCATCTCAACATTCGGCAGCACCCGCTCCTGGTCAGCCAGCTCAGCACTCGGATCGTCGGAGCCTTCGACATACGCCCGCAAGTAGCCGGGGAAGTCGATCGTTTTGCCGCTCACCTGGAAGACGCAGCCCTGCCCTTCGATGGTGATCGAAATCCTCCGACCGCGTGCATCGGCCATCTGGCTGGCAATCGTGCGTTTCCAGATCATGTCGAACAGCCGAAATTCGTCGCCGTTGAGCTGCGAGCGCATCGTCTCGGGCAGCTCGAAGGGATGGCCCGCCGGCCGGATCGCTTCGTGCGCCTCCTGGGCGTTCTTCACGGTGGAGCGATATGTTCGCGGCTCGTCCGGCAAGTATTCCTTGCCGTAGTTGTCCGCCACCAACCGCCGGGCGTCCTCAATCGCCACCGAGGCGAGATTCGTCGAATCGGTTCGCATGTAGGTGATGTGGCCATTCTCGTACAGGCTCTGCGCGACCTGCATCGTCCGCCGCGCGGTGTATCCAAGCTTGCGGTTGGCCTCTTGCTGCAGCGTACTGGTGGTAAAGGGAGCATACGGCCGCGTCGTATACGGTTTATCTTCGATCGACGTGACGCGAAACTCCCCGCTGCGAATCCGTGCGGCCAGCGCCTCCGCCGCCGCACCGTCCAGCAGCATGAGGTCCTGATTCTTGAGCTTTCCGGTCGCTGAATCGAAATCCTTGCCCGCGGGAATCCGCTTGCCGTCCACCGACACGAGCGTCGCCTCGAGCGACTGCCCGTCGGTCTTGGCGAACATGCCAAGCAAATCCCACCAGGTCGCGCTGCGGAACGCCATCCGCTCGCGCTCGCGCTCCACGATCAGCCGCACCGCCACACTTTGCACGCGCCCGGCGGAAAGCTTGGGCCGAACCTTGCGCCAGAGGAGCGGCGACACCTCATATCCATACAGCCGATCGACGATCCGCCGCGTTTCCTGCGCCCGCACGAGGCCCTCATCCACCTGTCGCGGGCCTTTGAGTGCTTGCTGGATGGCGTCTTTGGTGATCTCGTGAAACACAAGCCGATGCACCGGCACCTTCGGCTTCAGCAGTTCCAGCAAATGCCAGCTAATGGCCTCGCCTTCGCGGTCCTCGTCCGTCGCGAGGTACAAGGCGCTGGCGTCCTTCAGCCGGTCCTTCAGCAGTTTGATCTGCTTGGTCTTTCCGGGCGGCACCACGTAAATCGGCGTGAACTTGTCATTCACGTTGACGCCAAGATTGGCCCACGGCTCGCCCTTGTACTGGGCCGGCACCTCCTTGGCGCCTTGGGGCAAATCGCGCACGTGGCCGATGCTCGCCTCGACGCGGTAGCCTTTTCCCAAATACTTGCCGATCGTCCGTGCTTTAGCCGGAGATTCGACAATCACCAGGGCGTCACCCTGGGGTTCAGATGTTGTTTTTTTCTTGGCCATCGGGCGAGTTTCAGCGCGATCTTGAGGCTAGTGGTGTGTGCGAGTCCGGACGGTTCGTGGTCGTTGAAGTATCCGCCTGTCCTCTGCCGCCAGGTAAACAAACTTTCTCCAAGCCGCGCAACCGGGCCAAACGGCGCTCGCGCGCGTCCGTCAAACGGTAAACTCGGCGCCAGCCGAACCACCGCGCGGTCCTGTTCGCGTCGACGCTTGGGCGGACCAAGGGCCGCCGAAAGTTATCCGGCACAGCTCGATGGTCCCGCGGCGCCGCCGGACAGTTTCCTGCGGCGGCTACCCCTTCTCGGCCGCGCGCCAATCGGCGATACTTCCTTATTGGGATTGCGTTTACGTCGATTCCCAATAGAATCAGCAAGCTCGCAATTGGCGGCGGTTGCTGGTCAATCATTACTGCCAGCCCCGCTGGCCTGTCAAGTCTCGCGGCGAGGCGAACCGGCGGCGATCAGTCCCCCCGGCCGCTCCCAATCAGGACGATTTCATGGCAAGCCCGTTCAAATATTTCCGCAAGCACACCAAGGCTTTTATGGCCACGGCGGCCGTGCTCTGCATGTTCATCTTTGTCATCGGCAGCGGTCTGAAGACTGGAAACGGCACGCAGGGGGGCGGCCCGAATGAAGCCGGCATGGTCGCCACCTGGAACGGCGGCTCGCTCAACCAGGGCCAACTCCGGATACTCGTCCAGCACCGCGTGATTACCGACTCGTTCCTCAAGGCCATGTTCGTCGAGGGCGGCGGCCGAAGTTTCCAATACGACTTCCCGCGCAATATTCCGTTCCTCTTTCTGCCCGATCAGCGCAAGACCGACGAGATCGACCAAACCGTTGTCACGTCGGAAGTGCTGGCCTCGCTGGCGTCGCAGGCCGGCATGACCGTGAACGACGGCCTCATCAACCACTACATCGACGAAATTGGCCTCAAGAAGGTGTCCCCCCAGCAGGTCGAGCAAATCCTCTCCCACATCGGCACGCAAAACGCCCGGCAGAACGAGGCGATCATCTTCGCCACGCTGCGAAAGCTGCTGCTGGCGAACTTCTATTCGGAAATGTTCGACGACCAGAGCAAGGTCGTCATGCCGCAAGAGCGCTGGGATGATTGGAAGAAAGTAAACGAGCGCATTTCGCTCGACGTGGCTGAACTTCCACGGGAAAAATTCTTATCGCAGGTTCCCGAACCGAATGACACGCAGCTCCAAGGTTTCTTCAACGATTACAAAAACGTCGATCCGACGGATCGCGTGCGCATCATCGGCGGCCAGGAATTGACGCTTCCCGAGCCGGCGTTCGCGGAGCCGCATCGCGTGCGCTTGCAGTATCTGAAAGGCAGCCTGGTCGAGCGCGCCGAGAAGCTCGAGCCGACCGTTACGGAAGAGGAAATCAAGACGTACTACGAAAAGAACAAAGAGACCGACTTCGTGAAGCTGCCGTCGTTCGACAACACGAAGGACAAGTCGCCAGAAACGCCCAAGGCCGAGCCGGGCAATTCGACGCCGCCGGCCACTGACAACAACCCTGCGGGAACAACGCCCGCAGCCGCAGAAAAGCCCAGCACTCCCGCTGCCAACGCCGCCGCCCCGGCGGCTGAGGCGACTAAGCCTGCGGAATCGACACAACCGCCGGCCACCACGCCACAAACGCCGGCGCCCACGTCGCCGCCGGCCGAGAAAGCCCCGCCGACCGACGCCAAGGAGCAACCAAAGCAAAGCTCCGCGATCGAGCGCCACAGCCCGTTCCGATTGGTCGCCCTTCAGGCCCCGGCCGAAAGCGAGAAGTCACCCACCGATTCCAAACCCGCTGAAAGCCAACCGGCAACCAACTCCTCGGCCGAAGCAAGGCCCGCCGCCGACCAGGCGAAAACCGACGCCAGCTCGCCTGCAGCTTCCCCGGCGGCCGCCGCTTCAGCGGCTGCCGCTCCCGAAGCAAAAGACGCCAAACCCACCGAAACAAAAGCCGAAGAGAAAAAAGAACCCGCCACCGAATACGAGCCCCTCGACAAAGTCCGCGACGACATCCGCAAAAAGCTCGCCGCCGAAAAGGCCGAGGCCGAGCTCGAGAAAACCTTCAGCCAGGCCGCCGCGGAATTGCAGTCGGAATACAACGACTACGGTTTCAAGGTCGCCCAGGCGGAAGACGCGAAGCAAGAGATGCCCAAGCCGCCCGAGCCTCTCGCGGATCTCAAATGGCTCGCCGACAAATACAACCTCACCTACGAAAAGACGGCGCCGCTCACTCTGCTGGAACTGCGCGAAACGCCTCTCGGCCATGCCTTCGACACGAACACGCAGCGCATCAGCGTCACGCAAGCCGCGTTCACGACGCTGAAGCTCTTCGAGCCGTTCCAGGCCAAGGAAATGGCCGGCGACAGGTACCTCGTGCTGAAAACTGAGGACATGCCGCGCCGTGTACCGGAGTTCAAGGAGGTCCGTGAACAGGTCGTCAAAGCCTGGAAGGAGCAGCAGGCCGCCAAGCTCGCCGAGCAGGAAGCCAAGAAGCTGGCCGCCGAAGCGGAAAAGGCTTCGCAGCCATTCGACCAGTTTTTCACCGAGAAGGGCTACAAGCCGAACAAGACCGAGCTGTTTAGCGCGATGAGCTATCCGCTAGGCCGCGAAAGTTTTGGTACGCCTCCGCAGCTAAGCTCGGTGCCGGAGCTTACAAGCATCGGCCCCGAATTCATGGACGCGGCGTTCGCGCTCGATGGCAACAAGACGGTGGGCCTCTTGAACTTCGACCATTCGAAGGCCTACGTCATTCGCCTCAATCGCCGGCAGTACACTGAGGAAGAACTGAAAAAGCTCTTCCTGGAAGAAGAAGCGCCGTGGCCGGGTCAGGTCGGCATGACGACGATCCAGTCGCACGTCAGCCGCTTCAATAGCGCGGTGATCGACGAGCTGATCAAGGACCGCGCCAACTTGAAGTACGACCCCGAATGGGAAAAGGCCCAAGCCGAACGCCGCGAAAAGCAAGCCAACAACGGCTAGCCGCCAGCCGCCTCCCACAACCGCCGTTTAGCCGCGACCCGAAGGTCCGCCTCAGGGGAGCGCGTCTAGGCGCGCCCGCCATTGGCTTGAATTCCGCCCACGCCGGCGGCATACTCTCCTCACGTTCACCTCATGTAGGAGATGGCCACGTGCGTCGCTGCGCTCTTCGTGCCTTTCTCGTTTTATCGCTCTGCGGCCATGCCACGGCTGCCGAGATAGATCCGCCCAAAATCACCGGCCTCCGTCGCCTCGACGACACGATCCTCCGCCTCGGCGGCCAGGGCGATAACTGGCACATGACGTGGCTGAAGGACGACCGCATGGTCGCCGGCCTTTGCGACGGCAGCGCCGCGCCGTGGGAAAAGGTT
Organism: Pirellulales bacterium; assembly: GCA_025935855.1. Classification (GTDB taxonomy): domain Bacteria; phylum Planctomycetota; class Planctomycetia; order Pirellulales; family Lacipirellulaceae; genus Lacipirellula. The sequence goes on from JAICUM010000090.1 coordinate 7,531, forward strand.
CCACGCAAACTCTACAACAGCCGGCTCATCTCCATTACGGGCGATCCGCCAAAGCCTGAGTTCGCTGACGTGCCCGGCTATCCGGAACTTCTGGTCGGCCCGGGCCCGCGCGACGTTAGCCGCTATTACAACTTCGGCATTGTCGCGGTGGACGACACGATCTACCAATTCCTCAGCACGCCTGACCGGCCGTTCGAAGACAAGGCCCCCTACCCCCGCTTCCTCGGCGCCAAGCTGATCTACTCGCCGGACAACGGCGGCGCCACGTGGCACAACCAGGACGGCACGACGCCCGTGCGGTGGGAGCCGTGGGAAGAGCGCAGCCATCAGAACATGGCGTTCTTCAAGGAGCCCGGCGACGCCTTCTCGCTCATCACCTGCCTGCAGATGGGGCAGAACTATCGCGAGAACACCGACGGCTATGTGTATCTCTATTCGCCCAATGGGAACGTTGAAGGTTCAATGAACCAGTTGGCGCTCGCGCGTGTGCCGAAGGACCGCGTGCGCGATCGACAGGCCTATGAGTTTTTCGCCTCTCGCAAGGCGGACGGCTCCGCCGAGTGGTCGGCCGACATCGCCAAGCGCGGCCCAGTACACACCTTCCCCGCGGGTTGGGTGAACACGAAGATCCACCCCTACGCCTGGCATCCCAGCGTCGTGTACGTCAAGCCGCTGGGCCTCTATCTCATGGCCAACTGGGGCATGGGCTGCGCGCCCGATGGCATGTGGTTCGGCAAGCCCAGCTACCTCGGCTTTTGGACCGCTCCGCATCCTTGGGGTCCGTGGAAGCAAATCCACGAAGAAACCGCTTGGACCCCCGGCGGAGACCAGAACGCCCGCTGCTACCAGCCGCAAATTGCCCCCAAGTGGATCGCCGCCGACGGCAAATCCTTCTGGCTCGTTTGGACCGATTTCCAGGCTCGCCCCGACGGCGGGCGGCCCTACTACGACTTCAACACGCAACGCGTCGAGCTGCTTACCGAGAATGGAATCCAAAACTGATAAAGGCGAACGCCAAGCCGGCAAAACTGCTGAAAAGTCGCAAGCACAAGTACGCCGAAGTGCTCGAATTCCTCAAGCAGCAGGTTCGCCTGCTTGAAGACGGCGCCATCCAGCGCGAATTCTCCTCGCTCGTCATGGAAGCCGAATCCCGCCTCGTCGCTGAAAATGCCATGTCGTTCCTCCGCCGAGCCCACATTCGTCTCGTGACTCTGCTAGACCTCGCATGCAACTCATTCATCTCATTCATCCGCTTGCCGAAAATCCATGCATAAGGCGAGTTGATTGTGGATCAACGTGACGACTCTTGTATACTGCTTGCTCAATCGTCTCTCGGCTTGCCGCTCTCCTCCCGCCGACAGAATCTCATGGCATCCCTCTTCAAATTTCGGCTTTTCTTTATCGGCGCCGTCTTCTTTGCTCCGACGACAACAGAGCTTCTTTCCACTTCACAAGGCGCCGCTCTGGACTGGTTGCGAGGCAACGGCAAGAGCCTTGAACTGCGAATCAGGGGCGAAGTTCTCGACGTCGGTGGCCAGCCGGTAAACGACGTTCATTTGACCGCCACGATAAAAACCGCGGCGTCCAGTCGCGAGCTGCCCGTGTCGGTCGACGGAAATCACTTTGAACTACGGACGCCAGCCAACCAAACTTCCCGCGTAGCGCTGGTCGCCAAGAACAGCTCCGGCATGGCCTGGCGAGCGATTAGCCAGTACCAACTGCGACAGGCCGCCATCGACGGCGTGAACCTCCGCCTCAGTCCGCCAGCAACAACCGTGAAGATCAAGGTGACGGACCAGGGCAAGCCCGCGGCTGGAGCCAAAGTCCGCGCCAACTTAGTCTACAACGTCGATCTGAGCGCCGACGCCGACCGCGAGGGAATAGCCCGCATCGACTTGCTCGCGGACCAAGAATTCGTCGGACTAACGGCCTGGACCGAAGACCACCGCGTCGGCGGATTCCAATTCGATCGCAAGCCGCCGCGAGATCCCAATTTGGACGAATACCAAATCGAGCTTTCCAAATGCCGTGACGCCAAGCTGCGCTTTGTCGATGAGCACGAAGCGCCGGTCCCCGCCGTGGAATTTCAAATTCAGGTGGCGACGCCAGCTCCAAACTACAATTTTCTCGGCGTCAATGATCACTCCCACATGACGACGGATTCCAACGGCGAAGCCGTTTACAGTTGGTTCCCCGATTGGGAGCAGGTCCATTTTTACGTTGACGTCGAAAGTGACCGATGGGTCGTCGAGGATCGTCACCCCAAACCAACTGACGATGGATTCGTCGTTCGGCTCAAGCAGCGGCGTCCCCGCAAACAGATCACCGGCCATGTCAAGCCGCCTGAAGGACAATCGCCCGCCGGATTTCTGGCCAACTTGTACTCGTTCCAGGGCGAGCGACAGCATTATCCCGACAGCTTGCATGCCATTGCCGACGCGAACGGCTACTTTCAGATGGACGTGCTGCCCGGCAGCACGTATTGCGCCTACATTCTGGACGAGCGCTGGGTAAGCGAGATTAGCCGTATCGCGCCCTACGACGGAACGACCAATCAAGCCATCGAGCCGAAACTCATCGTCCGCGAAGGCCAGCCGGTCAACGTGACCGTAACGGAAGGACCAGCCGACCAGCCGGTTCCGCATCTCAGCGTCAGCTTTAGGCGAGAATACGAGTTCTCCTGGAGCGAGGACGGCAAGCCGCAAAGCGGCTCTGCCGGCCCGCATTGGTGGGTGCAGACCGACGAGACCGGAATCGCCTCAACTTTTTCGCTGCCCGGCAAGATGATCGTAAGCGTTTACACGCCCCGCTGGCGAACAGAGAAAACGATCACCGTCGCGCCTGGAAAGCCGGCGGAGATCACGCTGCATCGCGACACCGACGAGGCTCGTCTTGTCATCGGACGCGTTTTCAATCCGCCGGGCGTCGCGGCCGATCTCAATGGCGTTGAAATCCAGATGGGTTCGTTCGATCCCAACTACGAGGACGTGCGGTCAACCACCTGCGATCAAGACGGCCGTTTCTCCTTGAAGACCCAGGCCAATTCATTCGGACTATTCGCTTGGACGAAAGACAAGTCGGCGGCCGGCTCAATGATCGTAAACAAGGAGACGGCCTCAATCGCCATTCAATTGGAGCCGACCTCGCAGCTTCCAGGGCGGCTCCTGGACAAGGACGGCAAGCCGATTCCAAATCGCAGGGTGTACTCCCTTCTCAGGCTCGAAAACGACCCGTCGGTCAGGGCGCTCTATTCGAGATTTTTCGAGTTAGGCGGGGTTGAAGCAAAAACAGATGGCGAAGGCAACTTTGTATTGCACACCGTGCCACTCCATGTGCACGGCAGCCTCTTTGCGGATAACCCAAGCGACCCCGAAGGAAGTAGCTACCTTGGCAGCTTTGACTTGGAACCGAAGGTGCCTGACGACAAGATCATGTATTTCTTGGAGAAACGCTCGCTGCCCTCGGCCCCGGCGTCCCTGGCCGAGCGTTACCAAAATGCTCTTCGCGACTGCTCGCTGAACGGATTTCGACTCATGCTCATCATCGCGGGCGACAATTCCACCACGGCCGACTTCGTGAGCCAACACTTCGTGGACTACAACGCCAACCACGACGTTTACCCATTCATGCAGGTCGTCGTCCGCGGCGGCGGGCAGAATCCGCTCCCCGTGGATGAGCAAGCCCTGTTGCAGAAGAACAACTGGCCCACCCCGCGACTCAACCAGGTCGCCGCGATCGTCATCGACGGCGATGGACGCGAGCTCGAGCGCCGCGAATTTGACGTGAGCCAGGAATCGGCGGCCGCCGCTGCCAGGAAATTCGTCAAGCGGATGGCCCCCAAGCCCCACGACGCCGAGCAAGAGTGGCGCAACGCGTTCGCGGAAGCCGCGAAAACCAACCGCAAGGTTTGGGCCCGCGTCAGCCAGCGCTACTGCGGGCCCTGCTTGCTCATGACTCGCTGGCTGGACGACCAGCGCGATCTGCTCGCCAAAGACTACGTGATGCTGAAGATTGACGACGTGTGGGACACGCACGGCCGCGAGGTCGCACAACGCGTGGTGCATGGCAAATCCGCCGGCATCCCATTCCACGCGATTCTCGATGCTCCCGACTCAATTCTCATCGACAGTATGGGCCCGCACGGAAACATCGGCCGGGGCAGCGGACCTGAGGGCCAGACTCATCTTCGCAAGATGATGCGCCAGACTCACCGCGACCTGACCGAGGATCAGATCGAGCAGATCATCATCAGCGTCGGCGAATAGCCATGGTTCGCAGGTAGCAACCTGAGCAATCGTCCTCCTCTCTGGCCGCGCAAACAAATCCCTAGCTTGGCCTAAAAACTTTGGTTGATACTGTACGCCAGATCAGATATAATCGCCGCCGGCTCACAAGCCACTTGTTCTTTGAAAACTTAACTCACTACGAACCGCGTTCGATCGACCGGAAGGCGGCGCTCATCCAGCGCGCTTGTTGGACAATCCGACGTGTGACAACGGTGAGTCTCAACCAGGAATTGGCTTTTTGGACTTTTTTCGGAAAAGCCAAAAGGACGCCTCCGAGAGCGACTCCAGCAACGGAAAGACACGGGGTTTTGCGAAGGCGCGTGTCAAGGGCCGGCGGATGTTGAGCACGAAAACGTGGGACCCCTACGCCGCGCTCATAATCCAAAATCCAAAACGCCGACC
>JAICUM010000162.1 GCA_025935855.1 Pirellulales bacterium
CGGCTGCGGCGAACGCAGCACCACCTCGACTAGCGGATTCTCCTTCACCGTCGTCAACACGTAGCCCGTGATCGGCGGAATGCCGCCTTCGATGCCCCGCAGAATCTCATGCTGCGGCGCGTCCACAATCGGCGTCACGCCGTCCGGCCGCTCGTACACCAGCGGCATCGCCACGCGCCGCGCTTCGCGCTGGTAAATTTTCGGCAGCGCGTTCGCATTCTTCACCTCGTAATACTTGCCCTGCGTCTGCTGAGCGATGTTGAACAGCGTGTTGTTCATGGCCCTGCCAAGCAGCCCGTGCGATGTCACCGCGATCGTGCTCACCTTCACGCCCTGCTGCTTTAGCGCGTTGATCGTCGCCGCCGATGGCCCCACCGGGTCGCCGTCGCTGATCATGATCATGTGCTTCACCGCCGCGTCCGGCAGCTTCGCGAAACCCGCCGCCGCCATCTTCATCACGCCGTCGAACGACGGCATGTCGCCGATCTGCAGCCGATCGATCCGCGCGAGCATCATCGCCCGGTTCTGTCCAACGCGAATCATCCCGCCCTGCGATTGCCCCCAAATCCACTGGTCCACCCCGTTGAACTGCACCAGCCCGCAGTAGTCGCGCCCCCCCAGCAGCTTCACCGACTCCATCGCGATCCGCTTCTGCCAGTAGTTCCCCTGCGGAAACTCGCCGCCGTGCATCATCAGGCACAAGGCGCCCACCGGCACCACCTGCGCGCTCTTGATCTGGAAGTCCACCGGCATCGCCTCTTCCAGCTTCGTGTTCGCCCAGCCGCCGGCGCCATACGAATCCGGCCCGCCGATCATCACCAGCCCGCAGCCCAGCTCGCGGGTGTTCCGCACGAGCATCTCGATCTGCTCATCGCTGAAATTCGCGATGTTATCCGCGTCTCCCACCGAGCTCCGCGGCACGTTCGCCAGGATGACCGAGTCATAACGCTGCAACTCGGCCAGCGACGTGAACAACTGGTCCGTCCCAGTGACGGTCACCTCGATGTTCTGACTCCGCAAATGATCCGCGAGGTAGTCGTAGTCCCCGCGCTTCTCCAGGTTCTCGATCAGCAGCACCTGCCCCTTGCCGCGAATGTGCGTGAACGCCGACGCCGTGTTGTTCTGCGGCATGCCGTCGTCCTTCGGGTCATCCGTGACGAACCGCGCCTCATACGTGTAGAAGTCCGGCTGCTCGATCTTCTGCGGCACCGTGAACACCTGCTTCCCGGGCTTCACGGAAATGGCCTGCTCGGCGATCGTCTCTTCCTTCTGCCCCGCCTTACGCACGATGAGCAGCTTGCCCTTGATGTCCTTCTCCTCGCCCGGCTTCGCGTCGTTGCGAACCACCACCCGCATGTCGAACGGCTGCCCCCGCCGCACGCCGGCCGGAATATCGACCTTCTCGACCGCCACCTCGCCGCGCGGCTCGATGTATACCGGCACGACGTCGATGCTCACCCCCGCTTCCGCCGCGGTGCGCCCCTCGCGATACGCGTTGCCCAGGTTCTCATTCCCATCGGTGACCAGCACGATCCGCTTCGCCGTGTCGTACGGAAAAATCGCCTTCGCCCGCTGAATGGCCGTCGCCATGTCCGTGTATTCAGGGTCGAGCACGCTCTCCACCTTGCTGTGGACCGCCTCGTTCACCCCAACCGGCGGCACCTCGACCTCCGCCTCCCGGCCGAACACGATCACCGCGAACCGGTCGCCCTTCGCATCGTTGCGATGCTGCTTGATCGAGTTCCGCACGTACTCGATCATCTCCGCCCGCTGCGGCGCCGGCACGCTCAGCGACTGATCCAGCACATACACAACCGTCAGCCCCTCGCTTTTTCGCTGATACTGCGCATCCGCCAGCGCCAGCACGATCAAGAGGAGCACCAGCGCCCGAAGTCCCAGCGCCAACCACCGCCGCCAACGCCCCAGCCCCGAGAGGCTCCGATAGCCCAGCCACCAAAGCACCGGGATCAGCGCAAGCAGCGCCAAATAAACCGGCCGATCAAACGCGAGGCTGTAGTGCATAGAAAAACTAAGAAAAGTCTCGCCGCGAATCACGCGAATAAACGCGAATCACCGACCGTTGAAAACTGCTTCGATAAGTTCGTAGCCCAAATCAATTCCTTTTTTGATTCGCGCCGATTCGCGCGATTCGCGGCAAATTTTTTTTAAAACCGAATCCGCTGCACCCGATGATTATTCGAATCGAGCACGTTCAACCGCCCCTCGTTATCAAACGCAATCGCCCAAGGATTAAACAACTCCCCGGAAGCGCGCCCGCTCTTCCCCCAAATTCCCACTGACTTCCCATCGAGCGTAAACTTCTGCACCCGCTCATTCCCATACTCGCACACATACACGTGCCCTTTGCCATCGAGCAGAATCCCATACGGATAATAGAGCTGCCCCGGCGCCGACCCCTCCTCGCCCCAATGCGAGATCAGCTTCCCCTCCCCGTCAAACACCTGCACGCGATGGTTGCACGAGTCCGCCACCCAGACATGGTCGTCTCCGTCGATCGCCATGCTCTGCGGCCGGCGGAACTGCCCCAGCGCCTCCCCATTGCCGCCCCATTGTAGGAGAAACTTCCCGTCCCGCGAGAATTTCTGAATCCGGTCGTTCTCCCCGTACTCCGAAACGTAAATATTCCCTGCCGAGTCCTCCGCCACGTCCGTGACCCAGCCAAACTCCCCCGGCCCCGAACCGCGCTTGCCGCCCAAAGTCGCCCCCTCCACCGGCGTGCCGTCCGTCTCATACACCAGCACGCGATAGTAATGCGTATCCGGCACAAACAGCCGCCCATTCTTCGCAATCGTCAGCCCCGTCGGCCGCCCATTCTTACTCTCGGGCGACTTCCACCCGCGCAGGTAATGCCCGTCGGCATCGTACACCTGAATCCGCGCCGTCATGTCCACCAGGTAAATCTCATCGTGCTTATCAATCGCAATCGCCCGTGGCTTCTCCAACTGCCCCGGCTCAACCCCCTGCACCCCCCAAACCAACTCCGGCAGTGCCGAAGGCCCAGCGTTGATGCAGCCCGTGACCGAAACCAACAAAAGCACAACAAGGCCAAAAGGCGTTGAACCCCCAACTACCGTCGCCTTCGTGTTAGCCGGCGCCGTCTCGGCGCCGCGCGCATCAAGTCCGCAGCACCGATCAACGTCCCCAACCCTGGCTCTCCGTTGAAATCTCAAATCTCGAATCTCAGCTTTCAAATCTCAAATCTCGAATCCGCCAATTCCCAACACTTCCACACCGCGTCACCGCGACCCGCACGCACCGCGCGGGTGCCCGCGCAAACCCCTACCAACATTACACTTTCGCTCGCTCCCGCTCGTCCTTGCCAACTTGACCCGCGCCCTTCGCCGCCGGTATAGTTGACAATCTCAAGCGGCCGCCGCCCAAGCCTTGCGGCACTCCGCTCACTTGAATTGAAAAGAACCACCGGCGCCGCGTCTGCCAGACGGGCCGCCGGCGAGCAGTCGCCACGCAGGGACGTCTTCATTGTGGCGGGTCCTGTGGGCGTTGTCATCCACGCCGTCCTCCTTCACCCGCCACGCACGCCCGAACAGCGCGCTCCGGCAATTCATGCCGCCAGTCATCATCAACCTGCGCAAGGCCGACGACAGCCGGGACGTGGTCCACCGCGCCGTCCAAACGCTCGCCGAAGGCAAGCTCGTCGTCTTCCCCACGGAAACCGTCTACGGCCTCGCCGCCAGCGCCCGCCGCGCCGACGGCGTCCGCCGCATCTTCGAGGCGAAAGGCCGCAGCGAAAAATCCCCGCTCGCCCTCGCCATCCGCAGCGCCGAAGACGCACTCGACTACGCCCCAAATCTCGGCCTCAAAGCCCAACGCCTCGCCCGCCGCTGCTGGCCCGGCCCCGTCACGCTCGTCGTCAAACACGCCGAGGACGAAGGCCTCATTCGCCAGCTTCCCACGGAAGTCCGCTCCGCCGTCGCCCCGAACGGCGAAGTGGGCTTGCGCGTCCCGGCGCACGCCGCCGTTCTAGACGTCCTGCAAATGCTCGCCGGCCCGATCGCGCTGACCAGCGCGAACCTCAGCGGCCAGCCCGACGCGGTGAACGCCGCCGACGCCGTCCGCAGCCTCGGCGATCACGTTGGCTTGGTCCTCGATGACGGCCCCTGCCGCTACGGCCAGCCTTCAACCGTCGTTCGCGCCACGAACAACCACTACGAGTGCCTCCGCGAAGGCGTCGTCCCTTGCTCCGCCCTCGACCGGCTGGCCAGCATGCTCATCGTCATCGTCTGCACCGGCAACACCTGCCGCAGCCCGATGGCCGAAGCCATCATGCGCCGCCTCCTCGCCGAGCGCCTCCAGTGCAAGCTCGAGGAAGTCGAGCAGCGCGGCGTGATCGTCGCCTCGGCCGGCGTTTCGGCCGCCCCCGGCGTCGGCGCCGCCCCCGAAGCGATCGAAACGATGCGCCAGAAGGGCCTCGACCTCTCGCGCCACGGATCGCAGCCGCTGACCGACAAGCTCATCCGCCACGCCGATTTGGTTCTGGGGATGACCGCCGCCCACCGCCAGGCCATCATCCGCCGCTGGCCGGAAGCCGCCCACCGCACCGCCGTCGTCCGCCTCGACGGCGCCGACATCGACGACCCCATCGGCGCCCCCGCCGAAGTCTACGAGCGCTGCGCCGCCCAAATCGAAGAAGCCCTAAAACAACGCATCCAAAAAATGGAACTCACGTAACGGCGACTTTTAGCCGCCGGGTGCCACTGGCATTTTGCCAGTGAGAAGTGCCAAACGAGTACACGGCGTGCCATGCCCACGTCCGCGTGGGCATGTAACCCGCACGCCGCGAAATCCTCACCCATTCACCCCCGCCGCTCGCGGCGGGAAACCTGCTACACTACCCCCATGCGAATCGCCATCGCCAGCGACCACCGCGGCTTCCACCTCAAAGAACAGCTCATCTCGATGCTGCGCTCCAAAGGCCACGAAGTGGACGACGAAGGCGCCCACGGCGTCGAATCGGTCGATTACCCCGACTTCGCCGCCCTCGTCGCCCAGAAAATCAGCGACCACACCGCCGAACGCGGCATCCTCATCTGCGGCACCGGCATCGGCATGGCCATCGCCGCCAACAAATTCCCCGGCGTCCGCGCCGCCCCCTGCAACGACGAAGTCACCGCCGAAATGAGCCGCCGCCACAACGACCTCAACGTCCTCTGCCTCTCGGCCGACATGCTCAGCCCGCGCACCGTCGAACGCATGGTCGAAGTCTGGATGACCACCCCCTTCGAAGGCGGCCGCCACGAACGCCGCGTCGAAAAAATCCACCAACTAGAACAACGCGGCAACCTTTCATAACTGGTCCGTATTGCTACTTTAGGAGCCGATCCAATGGCCAACAAAGAACAAAACAAAGGCAAAGCCAAAACCAACCAGCCGAAGCTGACAGCCAAACAGAAAAAAGAGAAGAAAGCCAAGAAGGCGCTTGCCGATCGGCACAAATAAGGCGCGAACAGAGCCGACGTCTGCCAGCCGGCTATCCGCTGCTTTCTCCCTTCAATAGCCGTCGCCAAATCCATGTGGATCGGCGGCCATTCGATCGCGACCGCCGTTATTCTAATGTCCGCGCCGCAGCTGTTTCACGCGGACATCGAGCTCTAGCTCGCGATATCGATCGGGAAAAGCGTAGTAGAAGATCGTGAGGCAGCACAATCCGACTTGCGCCACGGAGCGCAGGCAGGATCGCTGCACTTCATCGCCCAAGACGAAATACTTCTGCGTAAGGTCGGCGCGCTGACTGCCCGAAGCCGCCTCGCGGCTCAACACGGCAAGCGTATTGGCGTGAAATTGACGGTCCGCCGTCCGATCATGAAGCTGCTGGTAAACCCCCGCTGTCGCCGCATCGATTGTTTGCAAGTGGGCTAGCGGTTCCGGACCGCCGAACATCGCGCTGGCGCGCCCGCTCGCTTCGTCGTTGTCGTTGCGGCCGATCCACAATTGTTGCCGTTCTGGCGAATCGGCGATAAACAGGCCCTTCAACGCCGTTTCCAGCGCGGCTCGCATCAGCACGTAGGCTTCGGCGACCTGCCCGCTCAGTGCCAGCGACGCCGCCGCAAGGTGCGCGCCATGCGCTCGCACCAAGAACGTCGTGAGAAATCGCTTGTCCTGGTTGGATTCCTCATCTGTGATGAGCTGTCGGTAAATCTCGTCGATCTCCGCAAGCACGCCATATTGCTGCGCTTCGCTGGTGAACGAGCGAACTGTGTTGCGCCACGCGGCAGCAAAAAACTGCGCCAGCGGATCCCCGCCCCATTCGCTCAACTCGTCGGCGTCAGCCTCCGATCGATCGATGTCACTCCTGCGGCTGCTCGCCATAATGACATGCTTCCTCTTGGTAAAAACCGAGTCAGTGGCCGATGGCTCGGCCGCAAGACGACTTGCGCGCCAAGCCGGGGAGGACGCCCGCAAAACTTTCCTCCTGCACCAACGCCGGCGCCACTTCAAAGTTAGGAGTGGCGCCCGAGCAGGCCCATTCCCTTTCTTCGCAGTGCTGCGCCCAGCAGCCCAACCGCCGCCAACGTCGCGGCCGCCGGCTCGGGCACGCCGACAGCCGCGCCCACCGCCCCGAACTGCCCAGCCCACACCGCAAGATCGGCCGCATCCACATTGCCATCGGCCGTCGGATTTGCATTCCCTTGCGCCTGGGTGGCCCCGCCCGTCAAAGCGAAGTTCTGCTGCCAAATCAGATAATCCGCCCCGTCAACGAGCCCGTCGCCGTTGAAGTCCGCGTTATCGCCACCGACCGATGGATTGATGTCGTAGCTGACGTCGTAAGCAAATTCAATTCCCTTGAGAGCCATGTTTCCGGCGGTCATCACGAACGTGTACGGACCGGCCTGCGCTGGAAACATATTGTTGAAGTTGTTGGCGATGGCCACATTGTTCGCCAGGGTACCGGTTTGCGTGCCAAAGCCGACCGTCTCTCCGTCCGACGTTCGCGTTAGCAAGGCGCCTTCAGAGGCCGACGTAAAGCCCGCAGAGCGGAACACCTGCGCCGACAACGGCGATACCGTGGGCGTGCCCACGGTAAATCCCGGTTCAGCCACCATTCCGCTAAAGCTGGCGTCGCTGATCGTGAACGGTGAGAACAACAGTTCCTCTCCGACCTCCAACGTGCTCACGTCGCCCAACGTCTGCGTCATCCCCAACCCATTTCCGAAGTCGTTGTCCGGCGGATTCCCCAAATTTCCCGGGAACGTAAGAAAGCTGCCGGCCGGGGCGTTCGGGCCGACCGAGATCGTGAACTCGGCGACAAAGTTTAGCGTCAGCCCCGTGGGAATGCCGTTGCCATTTTGCCAGTCATCGTCCGTCCCAGGCGTGTTGTCCACCCCCGCGGACGTCGAGTTGCCTGCGATCGCAAACACGCCGCGAGGCGTCGTCGAGGTGACAGTCCCCGCCTTCGTCGGCGAGGCCGGGGCCCAACCATTCGCCGTGGGCGTCGGCGTCACCACGCCGTCGGCGCTCTCCGTAAAGTACGGCGACTCCAATTTCGATGAATTCACGTCCACCGTCTTGTTCTTGGTAACCGTGATGCCCCGTGCCGTAGGGGCGACGATGGAAACGCATAGCCCGGCGATGATGTAGCTGACACGCATTGGCATAGAACTCTCCGAATCAATAGAAGGATCACTCGCTGAGGAAATCAAACAATTCGGTCACGGACTATCGTAACAGCGCCGCGCCGGGGCAAGCGTCTTTTGGCAAAAAACAATCGCTCGTGCCGAGTTCGGGCTGAATTCTGCAGCGGCTAGTAACCACAGCCTCCGCTTACTGCCCATTGCCCTCCGGATCGACAACCTGCAACGGCGGATCATCCCCGGCGATCGTGCTTTGCGATCGCCACACCATCAGATCGACGCCATCGCTCACCAGTTCCGCCGAACCGTCGCACCGCGACGCGTTCACGCCGCCGGAGTGCTGGCTCCTGGCGCCCAGGATCATCTTCGGAACGTTATTATTTCCCGTTTTGCGAATGCACGGCGCAAGCTCATTGTTCGTGGTCGTGCAGGCCGTCACATCGGCGGCCGAGGAATTTGGCGCCATTCGAGTCGTGATCTGGTACGCTCCCGGATTATAGATCCACACTCGTCCCCGACGGTCCTGGTCGTTCTGGTCCGTCGAGGGCATCTGCTTCATCTCATGCTGTAAAAACGAATTACTCAGCCCGTCCGTTATCCGTTTAAAGTTGATCGTCTCCCCGCTGTTGTCGTTCGAATTCCTCCAGAACTCTTCCTTGGCTTCCGGAGCCGCAGCGCCGCTCGCGTCCACCCCGGGGTTCGCCCAGAAAGGACCACGGCGCGCCGGCTGCGACGCCAACTGGCCGTAGTTGCCGTAGCCGTAGTTAAACCCGTAATTCGCCTTGCGATCGCCCCCCACGTCCCCGCCCGCCGCCTCCTGAATGTACGACTCGTCGCTAGGGCAGTGGAGCATCGGTTCCTCGCGCGCCAGCAGCGTTAGGTTCGCCGGCTTGGTCGCCGCCAGGTTAAAGTTATAAGCCGCGCGAATCGTCGATCCCTCCATGAACGGCAACATTTGCAGGTACAACATGGGCCGATCCGTCGTCCCATTCGACTGCTTGTTCACGTCCACCGGCAGATACCTGAACGAATCGTGATGGTTCTGGACCGCGAGCGCCAGTTGCTTGAGGTTGTTCAAGCACTGCGAACGGCGCGCGGCTTCACGCGCCGCCTGAATCGCCGGCAACAGCAGGGCGACCAGCACGCCAATAATGGCAATGACCACCAAAAGCTCAACCAGCGTGAATGCCGAGCGCTCGCCTCGGCAACGACGGAAATGCACGGTTTCTGTTCCCTACGATAAGAATGCACCCGACTGTCGAAAATGACCGACCGTCCGCAGCCCCCCGGAGTACGATTGTAACCAATTTACGATTCCACGGTCACCCAATAACCGGCCCATGAACTGCCACACAAATGCCCATCAACAGAAAGCCGCGACCGCTGGTCGCGGTCTTCACGCCGCCCCCGCCCTTACGACGCCATCTCCCAAACCGGCTACCCAACGCACAGTAATAGCCCCGGCCTAGCCAGGCCGGGGCCTGGTTGCGAAACAGCGCAAGCTCAATCGGCGCCCATCCCGCGGTGGAAACGACTCGAGAGATGCCGCGGTTTCTGCTCCTTGGCGTAAATTTCGTCACGCCGCCCCCCCAGATGTTACAATCTTCATCGATACCTCGCTGGCTACGCCGCAGCCAGCCAATTCTGCATCTTGGTTCATCAATCCGAGGCCGCTCATGATCTTGCAAAGCCGTTTCGCCCGCGTCTTCGCGATTCTCTCTTGTGCATCAATTGCGCACGTTGCACGCGCCACGTC
>JAICUM010000749.1 GCA_025935855.1 Pirellulales bacterium
AACCTCAGCCAACTAGGCGGGCACATCCAAGAAATCCTCAAAGGTCGAGTGACAGGGCGCGTGCTGGTCAAGCCGACGGCGTGAGCGATTCGACGAATCTGTTAGGGCTGGCTGCCGGTAGTAGGTGGTAGGTGGGGAAGAGAAAGATTCGGCTCTTCCGTTTTCAAGTGCCAGTTGCGGCTAAAAATGTCCGGCCCCGAGCCGACCTCGCTAGAATGAATATTGTGCGGCGGGGCTTGGTTTGAGGTCATGGCGGAGTCGTGATCATGCACAGCGTGAATGTGGAAATCGAAGTCGATTTGCCCGACGGCGTGACGGTTCGCGGTTATGAACGGCATCGCGGGGCGCATGTGTTCGAGGTGGATTTCGATCTGCCGGCGAGATTCGCTTGCCCGAAATGCCGCCACGAAGATGCGGCGAACATCCGGCTGAAGAACGAGGTTCTGCCGGTTCGCGATCTTGACTTGTTCGGCCAGCCGACGTTCTGGGTGTATCAGCCGTCGCTGCACCAGTGCCCTCGCTGCCGGCAACGAACCCAGCTTCCCACCCCCTTCACACGACCGCGTGCGGCCTATACCTATCGCTTCGAGGAGTGGGTGCTCGAATTGCTCGTCGGGCTCAGCGTCGAAGAAGTGGCGCGGCGGTTGGGCGTTTCCGCCGAGATGGTCGAGGGCATTCTGGATCATCGCTTGCAAGAGCAGCCGACGATTCCAGTCGAAGCGAAGATCACGAGCATTGGAATGGACGAGTTGAGCCTGAAAAAGCGGCACAAACTTTACGTGACGGTGATGAGCGACTTGTCGGATCCCGAGCATCCTCGCGTGTTAGCGGTGGTGAAAGGCCGTGATCGCGAGGCGGCCGAGAAGTGTCTGGCGCTGCTAACGCCGGAACAACGCGCCGCGGTCCGCTCGCATCGCACGGACATGAGCGCCGTTTATCCGCAGGTCTGCAGCGAGCAGTTGCCCAACAGCCAATTGGTGCTGGATCGGTTTCATGTGGCGAAGCATTTGGGCGAGATGGTCGACCGCGTGAGAAAAAAACACGGCGTTTCAAGCTAGCTTTGTCGGCGGCGGAGCGGCGAAAGTTCCGCTCGCGGATGTGGCACTTCCGCCGTCGTCGGCGTGACCTGACGCCGGAAGACGAAGACGAATTGTATGAATTGTTCGCGCGGGTTCCCGATTTGGAGTTGCCCTATTGCTTTCGCGAAGACATCGCGGAAATCTTCGACACGGCCAAGACTCGCAAGGCAGCGGCCGCCCGGCTCGAGGAACTGCGCGAGGTGGTTGCGGACGAGCCAGAGCTGTTGGAATTCTTCGCCTTCTACGATCGCTGGCGAGAGGGAATCCTGGCCTACTTCGATCGTCGCGAAACGAGCGCCGCCGTCGAGGGCTTGAACAACAAGGCCCGGGTGATCACGCGTCGCAGCTATGGTCTGAAATCGGCCGAAAGCCTGTGGCGGCGATTAGTGCTCGAGGTGAACCGCCTCGGCGGCGTCGCGCATCGCGCCGTCTCCGAATTGCACGACCTCGCCCGCGGCATCCAGGCCAAATTCACCGCGTATTACACCTGAAAACGGAAGAGCCATCACTATTAAGTTCATTCTCGGCGATGTCAATTGGAATATCTTGACAGTTTGCAGCGTTGCAGCTCGCAATAAAATAAAAGTTTTTGATGATATATTCCAACTGAATAAATGCGAACTCGATTGCTGTCGATGATGCCCCGCGATTAATCTCGACAGGCGCCAGCGGAACGACGGAGCCATGAAGATACGCGGTGCGCATGCATTGCATGAATTACGAACAATCGCAGGATCGCGCAAGAATGATCGCGGCGTATCCTTCGACGGTTGACCAACAGGCCTTGGCATTAATCTGGCGATACATTTTGGACGCGCGCCGACAAACAGAGATGAATCGAGCAGTGCCTGCAG
>JAICUM010000287.1 GCA_025935855.1 Pirellulales bacterium
GCGGGCGGCGCTTGCGGAACGACGACGCCTGGTTGCGGGTCAAAAGCGATCGTTTCTGCAAAGGCCTCGTGCACGGGCCCTCGCGTGAGCACTTCAACGCCGGCCTGACTAGCCGGCGGCGCCGGTTGAGCGCACGCGTTCTGAGGCAAACCAATCGTTGCCCAAAGGGCTGCCACTGTGATCAGCCCGCAGCCACTGTTAAGGTAATGCGTGTTCATATGGCCTTCCTCTTTCCTTCGATCTTGCAACACGCCGCCAGCGATCAGTGCGGCTTGACTAACTAGTCGCTTTAACTGGGTCATCGTTTGTTGACAGCGCGAACACCTGGACGATGTTCCCGGTCGTAAAGGCGTGGACGACTGTGCCGCTCGCAGGCTCGACTTGGGCGACCGCCTCACGCACGTCCCGGCCGGTGATCCGTTTGATTTCTTTTCGCAAGGAGTCGTCGGTGCTAATGAACAACTGGCGATGAAATTCCTGAACTTGTGCGGCGCCCGCCGGCGTGCGTGCCAACACCTTTTCGGCCGGCGTCAATGCGTCGTGGAGAGTTATCACCAAGGTGTCTTCGTTCAACACTACGGTGACCGAAGCCGGAGCGCGTCCAGTTCGCTCGACTTGATGGGCATTCGCCACGTGGGCGATTTGCTGCACTATTGCTGACTCAGACGAATTCATCAGATCCACTTTGGGTTTGTTATGTGCTACATGAATGCAAAAAGCCGACGTAGCGGAACTCCGGAAAGAAGTTCCACTACGCCGGCTTACTCGTAAATGAGCCTCCCAGGCTGGCTGGGATGCCCCTTAGTTAGTCATCCGAAGAAGTCATTGGCAAAGCGCGCGTGAATGCGCCGCCAAAGGCATGTACTTCGATTGAACTGTAGAGCTTCGCCTGGAGAACGCAATCCCCTTCGTCGGCCGCATCGCAGCTTGGTAGGATGTCGCGAATCGAATGAAGCTCAGCGGACCCCGATTTGCTCAGCGAGCCGGTCCATCCCGAGCCTAGAAAAGAATTCACGCTTTTAGGTAATTGGAAGCGAGTATGAAGACACTTGGCGAAATCGAAGCGGCAATCTGCGAAGGAATGTCGCGGTTTGAACAGGAATATATGGGGCGTGGCCCCAAAGATATCCGCACTTATCTGCTCGGCGATCTAGTCGTCGTCCGTCTGAAAGGCGTGTTGACGGCAGCGGAGCAGCACCTGACCAAGTCGCTGCCTCCGGAGAAGGGGCGGGATCTTCTGAAGCAGGTCCGCACACAATTAATCGAAACCGCACGTCCGGTCATGCAGCGGATGATTGAAGAGGCTGCGGGAGTGGCAGTCTTAAGCCTGCACCATGACATTAGCACGACTATCGGCGAAGAAGTCGTGCTGTTCACCTTGGCGGAGCTTCCAAGATTCCGCGAAATCAAGAAGAAATAGAGTCGCCGTTCTCCATCGAAGTAGAATTCCGCGACGAGCTGGACACGAGGGCCGAGTTCACTCGGCTGCCGGAGAGCGTCGAAGGACTACAACACCCATGTGAGCGGTGACCTTTTAGGCGCCGTTGGCTCGGCTCAAGCTTGCCAAGCTGGAGCGAACGGTTAAGCTGTGTGTGGATTTCGGAAGACTAGATAAAGGGCAATCCGCAGGTGCGGGAGGCCCGATAACGAGTAAACCGATGCGGAAGGGCGCTGCAAAAGCCCTCGTCCGCGTCGGTTTTTTTATGCGCGATGGCCCCTGAATGGAGCGATGCGATGACGAATTCCGTGACCTGCGACAGGTGCGGCGAGCCGGCAACTGTGAAAGCGTCGGCGCCAATGTCGCCCGCTGCCAAAGGCGCTCAAGCTCCCCTCCACCGAATCATTATTTACTGCACCACGTGCGGAATACGGACTCAACCAGGGGAGCGCCCCGGGCGTCATGTGCAGGCCGTCCTGGAGACGCCGCACACGAATCTAAAGCACTAATTAGCGATTTACGTCATTGGAATGCGAATCAACATATTTAATTAAGAGCTCCTTTCAGGTAAGGACTGATGCAAGGAAGGACGGCCCCTCGGCCGGGGGTCATTTTTCGCTCGCACCCAAGCAGGCGCGCCCGAGTCGGTTTGGCGCTTTCTTTGGCCCGGCCCGATAATTGCCCTTAGCGGTCCACGTTGTTAACTACTGAGTCCTTTCACCTCGGAGAAGAGGTTCCATGTCCACCGATACCATCAATCGCACGGGTGAAGCCCGACCGCAGCAAGAAGTTCAACAGCATTCAGAAGGCATTGTTGCTCGAACCATTGAGCATCAGACGGCAAAACTGCCCTCGGACATCTTCTTATGGGCGGCGGGCGCATCCATTGTCGGATCTATGACGCTTAAGTTTTCCGGGCGTGACCATGATGCGCTCTTTGTGGGACAATGGGCGCCGACATTCTTGCTTCTCGGCCTCTACAACAAGCTTGTAAAAGTCGCCGGATCTGATCGCACAACGAGCTAGAAGGTGCTGTTAATGCCAACCAATGGCAAGCTGGCACGACTCCCTTAGCGATGGGTGTCGCGCCCTTGTGCTCTCCCGGACCAGCGCTACAATGAGTTTCCGCGACGGTTCTCAACAAAACCGCCGCACTCGGATGACTAACTAAAGAGCAGCTCGGCGATGTCGAGAGGCTCGTTAAGCAGTAAGCCGACGCGTCAGCAAGCCTTCGGGCCTGCCGATGCGTCGGCTTTTTTTATTCCTTGCATGGAAGTGGCCTGCGTGCTTTGCAGAAATAATTTGCCAAAGGAGCGAACAGACGGAAGAACTCGAGGATCCTTGTTTAGAAACCGCAAAAAACTGGAAAATGAGACGATAATGTTGAATGCATGGAAAATATTTGCCCCTATCACAGCAGCTGTGGCCATTTGCGCCGCGAGCGCCGTGGCCCAAAACGCGACCGAGCAACAGCCTCAGGGCCGACGGACGGAGCGGTCGCAAGATACTGCGTCGCAGCAAACGGCGGGTCGCGCTAACCTGGACCGCCAAATCGCGGCCTGCATGTTTCTAAGCAATCAAGAAGAAATTGCGCTGGCGCAATTCGCGCAGCAACACGCCCAGCATGAGCAGGTCAAGCAGTTGGCCAAGACGCTCATCGAGCAGCACCAGAAGGCGCTCACTGCCATTCAGGACGCTTCGCCGGAAGTCGCTGAATTGAAGCTCGCGACTAACGACACAGAGACGCCCGATGCCGGACAAGCGTCAAATGAATCTGGCGCCGCCAGCGATCCAGCAGTGGCCATGCTGCTGCAGATTAAGAACGAATGTCTTAAATTGACTCAGAAGGAGTTGAGCCAGTATCAGGGCGCCGAGTTCGACAAGGCTTTTGTAGGTCAACAGCTCGGAGCCCACTTGGGGATGCTGGCACAGCTTCGCGGAAGCAAGAGCTTTGCCTCGTCGGAATTGCAGAAGGTCATCGATGAAGGCGAGAAGATGACCACCATGCACATGGACGCGGCCAAGAAGCTCATGGATCAGATCACGGATGAGGGTGCCAAGACAGCTAGCGCTGCCACACGCGGCCCTAATCAGAATCGCCAGTAGGTTCGATAACTTTTATTGGGCCCGATGCATCAATCGCTGATGCGTCGGGCCCTTTGCATTAGCAGGCCGCGAGCCCAATCGGCAGGCAGATTCGCTTGGTTGTGATCGAATGTCCACACTGCGGCCGCGTCACGTAGCGACGAACCGCCGTCGACCGCCGGGCGAGCGCACGTCGCCAGTTGTGGCTTAACTCTTGGTTCCCCGTTCGATCGCCGCCCGGGACGGAAGCTTTACGTTCCAGGCCAGCCCAGCAAGTTCAAGTCCGCGAATGACCCAGTAGCTCACATCGATTTGCCACCATCGCAGGCCATGCCGCGCGGAGGTCGGGAAAGCATGGTGGGTGTTATGCCAACCTTCCCCCAATCCAAAGATGCCAAAGAGGGCGTTGTTGCGACTCTCGTCATGGCTATAAAAGGGCTGGCGACCCCAAATATGGCAGACTGAGTTGATGCTCCAAGTCACGTGATGAACAAACAGAATTCGAACCAGCCCGCCCCAGACAAATCCCGTCCAGGCCCCGCTCGGCGTCCCTATGAGCAGCCATCCGATGCCGGCGGGGATAAGCAGGCCAGCTAGTACCCACAACGGAAATAGCTTGCTTGCCGCCCGGAGCAGGCTGCTCTGCCTAAGGTCGCTGACATACCGCTGCAAATCCGGCGGCTTGGGCGCGAACATCCATCCGAGGTGGGCGTGCCATAGTCCATGGACGACGCCCCAAATGCCGCTGCCTTGATGATGGGGTGAATGAGGGTCTTCAGCGTCGTCGCTGTGCTGGTGATGTCGGCGATGGAAGGCCACCCAGTCCAGTAACGGCCCTTGAACGGCCATCGACCCCAGGACGGCAAATACAAACTGGACAGCCCGATTGGTTTCAAACGAGCGATGGGTAAATAAGCGATGAAAACCCACCGTAATGCCAAGCGCTGTCAACACGTACATCCCCAGCAGCAGCGCCAAGTCGCTCCAGCGGAAACCCCAGCCCCAGAGCGAAATAATGGCTGCCACCAAGCCAAAGAATGGCGCGATGACAGCTACCAGCATAGTCACGCGCACACGGAAAGGCACACCATCTGCGGTAGCAACCTCGACGACCTCAGCCCGTGGATCCGCGACCGGCAGAGGAACTAATTCGCCAGCATCGGGGAGCTGGTCCATTACTGACTTCTCGCTAACGGACGATGACTGAACAATGGATCGCTAAAGCAATTCTCGCGCCATGAGACGCGTTGTCCGCCGCGGGTAAGCGCTGGCGCAAGGGCATGGTGCAAACGCGCTTGGCAAGCACCACCCCCCTCGCAGCCCGCGTCCGATTAGCCGCGGAAGGATCGTCCAAATGGATGCTACTCAGGTCGCTTGCGCAATAATGGATGCTTGGGTTCCGGCGCCGGAATCGCCCCGCGTGTTGGTGGAACCAGAACTTCTGGAGGCGCTGCTGGAAATTGCGTTCGAAGCGAGCCTGCTCCGCGAGGAAAATCGCCCCCTCGTGTTTCGCATGATCCTGCGAGACCCGAACAGGTTTCCGCCGTCCGAAGGACCCCCCGAAGGCCTTCACCGGCTTCTATTCAGTAAACCGCGCCCGCTGACCGCGCCCGAGTTGAAGCGGCTTACGCCAGCTGTGGACTATGACCGCTCTCTCGTCGGCATCTGCCTCTCGGACAGCGGCCAATTTCAAATCTGGGGGATCGTTCATTCGGGCCCGAGATGGTTGGAGCAGTTCCACGGCGGTCGAGGAAACGCCTTCCAGATGCCCGACTCGCTCATAGTCGGCGTCACCGCTCCAGGGTACATGACCATCAGCCAAGGCTCGCGGCCGGTCTGTGCTATCGAAGCGGGGAGGCTGCAGTCTGATCGCTTGAACGTATTTAAGTCGAGCTGGCTAACGGCCAGCTTTGCTGCTATCCGCCAGGAACTTGCGAAACTGCATGCGGCTCAACAATCCGCGGCCGCCGCCGTCTGGGCGACTATTGATCCCAATCTTACCAAGATGGTGGCGCAGCAGATGACCCAGCGCCTCATCTCAACGGTGCAACGATTCATGCATGGCGGCACATTACTCATCATTCCGCCTGAGCGTGCTGACGAGTTCAGCGCCGCCAACCAATGGGTCAATCTCAAGTACTCGTTTCGTAACGAAGAGCCGCGGGCGCGGTTTAGAGCACTCGTAGTGCGGGTTATGCGAGAGTTGGCCGCGGCGGGCCCGGACGTCCTCTCGGGCAAGAGCAGCGTTGGCTGGGATGATTACGGACGCATTCGGAATCCAGTATTGACGAACCTTGACGAGGCCATCTTCGAGATGTCGCACATGATCGCTACCTTGACCCAGGTGGACGGCGCCGTTGTCATGACCCGGCGGTTCGACTTACTGGGGTTTGGCGGTGAGATCGCCAGTGCGCTGCCTGAAGTCACTAGCGTTGCACGCGCCCTTGACCTCGAAGCTGAAGCCTATCGCATCGAGCCAACCGAAGACGTCGGGACGCGGCACCGATCGGTCTACAGATTGTGTAGAGCTCTAAAAGACGTGCTGGGCATTGTGGTTTCCCAGGACGGCGGCGCCACTTTCGTAAAATGGAAAGATCCACACGTCACCTACTGGCGCCATACGACGATTGCGTCGTCCTAGCCGTACTACTGCCGCACGCAACTCAATGAAGCGCTGCACGCGACCTTAGTCAAGCATCATCTGCAGTAAGCCTCTGCGTGACATGACCACACTTCGGGCAGTCGATGGCGACCAAGTATCCCTCGTGCCGATCTTGCTGATCGTAGCCCTCTGTTTGTCCAGTGGATTTGTTCGGATCGAGTTGCTGCGGCAGTATATTGGCCTCGCAGCCGCACCGGTGGCAACGCAC
>JAICUM010000608.1 GCA_025935855.1 Pirellulales bacterium
GGGCCCGCGCCGCCGCGGGATTGGCGGGCGCAAACCGCAAGGCCGCAAGCCGGAGGCGACGGCCTGTGTCCGGCGCCGGCACGCCGTAGCGCCGCACGAAGTCAGCGCCGGTCATGACCTCGCGGGCGCCACGCGGCAGAGCGATGGCGTAGCCCGCACCTTCCTCGTGCACATCGCTCGCCCCGCTGAAGGCGCGCAGCACGTCGCGGTGTGCGGCGGGGTCGCCGGTGACAAAGGTGACGGCGGTGACGCCGGTGACGCTGTTGGCGTGCGTCTGGAACGCCGGGTTCCAGAAGTTCTCGGGAAAATGCTGCTGGCAGGTCGCGAAGCGGACCTCCGGCGCGGCGCGATCCTCGGCGAAGGCCAGCGAGAAGCCCACCTTCACCGCCGAGCCGTCGGGCCGTTTCGCCTCGCGCTCGAACCGCAAAGGATCGGACCCGGCAATGCCGGCGACGCGGAAGTCGGCGACGTCGTGGCCGGAGTCCTTCGACTCCAGGATCAGCATCGACAGGCCTTCATGGGCCGCGGCGAAATCGCGGTTGTAGACCGCGAACAGGCGCGAAATATCGTCGGTCCCGAGCTTCTCCGGCTCGACGAAGGCGACGAGCTCGATGAAGCAGCCGGCAAACTGCACGATGTGGTTATGCGTGCCCCACGGGTGCTTGTTGCGGGCTCCCACGGTAAAGCCGAGCTTGCGGTAAAGTTCGGCGCCGCGATCGAGATCGCGCACCGCATGGACGATGTGGTCGATGCCTCGGGCCATGGTCACCTTCTTCGAGTCGGTGACCATCATGGCAAAATAGCCGGCAAAACGAAAACGGCGGCGTGCTGCCCGCGCGTCGCGACGAAGCGCCGCTACTTCGATTGCCGCTTCACAGTGTTCGCCGCATACCCGCTGTCGAACGGAACGCGCCCGGCGACGCATTCGGCATCGAAGCTCGCAAACTCGAAGCGCTCGACATGCACGCCCCTGACCCAGGCGAGGCGGAAACAGTCGTCGTAGGTCGGCGCCGACTTCGGCGCGCCGGCGTGCTGGTTTCCCACATCGTTGAAGTCGGACGAACCGGCCTGGGCGGGGGCGAGCGCCAGGAGCCCGCCGGCCGCAATCGCGGCGGCAGCGATGAAGAGATTGCGCATTTGGAATCCCGAGTTGGAGCCTGTGACGGCTATCCAACGTGGCCGGTCACATCGTACCTGCGTAAAGCGGACGTAAATTCGAAGCTTCGCCGGCGCTGCGCGGCTGTCTTTCACGGCCCGGCGCAGTCGCGAATTCAATCCATCAAATCGCTGAACCGGCTTGAGACTTGAAACACCACGACCAATTGCAAAACTTCCGGCACTGGCAATGCGAAAATAAGATGCGACGGGCCGTGCATGTCGTGCACGGCCCGCGCAATCGTGCCGTATCAGTGCGAGGCCTGCTTCCTGTGCCGGTGGACAACCGGCGCCGAAGCGGGACACGGCCGCATATAGCCGTAGAAGCCGAACGGATCGGTCGTGACCTGGCACATGCCGGCGCGCTGCATTTCGCCGCCGGGATAGTAGGCTGGCTCCGCCTTGGCGGAGGCGAGCGAGATCATGCCGCCGAGCGCGAGCGCGCCGGTGAGAGCAAGGAAGGTCCGCATGTTGGTGATTCCCAAGTTCGAGTGGTGTACGTCACTCGAACGGCGGCGGCGCGGGATTTCCTGCGTAAAGTGCGCGTATCGTGTGAAAGCGCAGCGATACAGGCTGCGTAACGAGTCGTCTCCGCCAAAAGTCTGAGGCGGACGTGCAAATCGCTGGACCGCAATTTGAAAGTGGCGAGTGCGGCGCATCAAGGGCGCGCCGCCTGCTTCGAAAACCCGCGCGTCCTGCGCTATTCAGCCGCCAAGAGCGCTCAAAAGACCACGCGACAAGCCGTAGACACCTTGCTTCCGACGGTTGTAACCTAACCCCTGCTCTGCGGTATTCGGGGGAAAGCCGTGGAAAAATTTTTAGAACTCAACGAGTACGACATCATTGCCTACCTTATGGTCGGCATTGCTGCCCTGATAATTTTCGATTTGGTTCTGGGCTCGGCATTCCTGTTTCGTGCGAAATGGAATACGGCCCTCGTCGTCGGCGTCTTGATCATGGGTTACGTCGGAGGGCACCTCGTCTCTATACCGGCGGGATGGCTGTTTCGAGACGTGGTGATCCATGGCTATCTCAAGGAGCCAATCCAGCATCTGATCCCGAAGACAGGCCAGACACCGCCCGACAAAACCTGCGAGTGGGATGTTGTCGGCGTGAAATGTATGTCACTCGATCTTTGGGGGCGCTATTTCGAGCCGGCTCCGAAAGAATTACGCGAACAGGTCCTGGACGACGCCAACGGCGTCGATGGAAACGACTTGTTTTTGAAAGCATTCAAAAAAGCAAAATATAACGAGGCAACTTACGCGCGGATGGAAATCTTCCAGCGTCTCTATCTGCTTTTCCGCAATCTAGCCTTCATCAGCGTGCTCGCGGTCGCACTCGTTGCGATCAATCTGTTCCGGCAGGCATTTGGCGCGCACCGAGACCGCCATCTGATCTATTACGGCGTCCAACCCTGGCTTACCAATCGATGGTGGCAGTTCGTGCTGTTCACCGTGCTGAGCTACGCCCTGATCAACCGATTTCTCAACTTCTACAGGCTCTATTCGCTCGAAGTCCTATATGGATTCGTCGCCCCCGCACGTCATCTCTGACAATTCGTCGAAGGAGCCGCCCTACTTCACCGCCGAGAACGAAGTCGGCAACAGGAAGGAGTTGGCGATGTTGGCGACGATGGCGCCGTCCTTCTCGCTCTCGGCGCGCTTGGCGATCCATTCAGGGTCGGACTGGAACGCGTTCCA
>JAICUM010000479.1 GCA_025935855.1 Pirellulales bacterium
GACGACCTGATTGCGATCAGCGTCGCGGATGTTGCCGTCCTGGCCGATGCCGCCAGCTTGCCGTTTGACGTCGTCGGCAATTCGCCCAATGCCAGTGATCGCCTGGTCGTGAACGACGACGGCACAGGCGATTTGGTCATCAACCGCCAGGGGCCCGACGGCCGCAGCGGCTCGGTTACAGTCGGCGGCAAACCGCCGGTCACTTACACGGCAGTCGAGCGTGTCGATATTACGCCGCTGGTGGTGCTGCCGCCGCCGACGCCGGGGCTGACTCCCGGCACGGGCGTCACAGCCAACGGCGGCCGCGTCATCACCTTCAGGTACGACGACTTCGAGAGCAACGACACGATCACCGACGCCACGACGCTCGGCGCCGATCCGACCTTCATCAACCAGCGAAACATTGATCCGGGCGGCGTGGTTCTGGGGCCGCCGTTTGGGACGATTCCGGGTGACGCAGACTGGTTCGAGTTCCGTCCCGATCATATCGGCACGTTCCGCTTTGACGTTCTGTTCGAGCAGATCGCCACCGTGCCCAGCGGCCGCACGGGCCTGCCGGGGAACGGCGACTTGCGGCTCGATGTATATCGACCGGACGGCACGCTGATCGCGTCCTCCAACTCCAGCGCCGCGACCACGCTGAACGTCGATACGTCGGAATCCGTCGCCATCAGCGTCGCCGCGAACACGAGCTACTTTGTGCGCGTGTCGGGCGCCACGGCGTCGGCTATCAACACTTATACGCTGAAGGTGAGCAATGCCGACGAGCTCGGCCCGCAGGTGTTCGATCCGGATGACGCCGGCCCGTTGGCAGCGATCTTCCCGAATAATCTGAACACCTACAACCTGTTTAACCGCAAGCCGGAAGTGGACGGCCCGACGCCGCTCGTTTTCAGCCTGACGGTCAACCTGCGCGATCTGCCGGTGCGGTTCCCAGGCGACTTGTATCCAGCTCTCGATGCCATCGCCTCGTCGAATCCTGGTTTGTTCACCGTCACGGGCGATCACCTCGGGCTGGTGGACATCCGGAACATCGCGGTTGTCAACGAACCGCAGGCGAACTACGCCTTCAACGGCATGGTGACGGTGGCCGGAAACGCGTCGATGTTCACTGTCGGTCCGCTGACGCAAGTGCCGCGCATCGGCGACAACATCACCTTCACCAATGGCCCGGACGCGAATGAGACGCGGCAGATCACGGCGTTCAACCCGGCCACCGGACTGATCACGGTCAACGCGCCCTTCTCGGCGGCGCCGGCCGCGACGAACACGTTTCAGATCACGAGCTTCCCGGAAGCTCAGATCATTCTGACGTTCTCGAAGCCGCTCCCGGACGATCGGTACACGTTGCGGATTCTCGACGGCGTCGTCGATCCGCCCGGCAACGCACTAGATGGCGAGAGCAACGCCGCGGAGCCGAACAATCCGACGTTTCCGAGCGGCAACGGCATTCCGGGCGGTGATTTTGTCGCGCGGTTCACGGTCGATAGCCGGCCGGAGGTCGGGGCGGCCGTTGGCGGCGACATCGATCTGGATACCAACGGCAACTTCGTGTGGGATCCGGCCAACAGCCAGATCGGCAACGATGCGACGAACGTGGATCTCTCCTTCACGCTGCTGGTGCAAAACGGCGTGAGCGGGCCGCTCGCGCCCGGCGGCTTCAATGTGAACGACCTAATGTTCGGCGGCAAGTTCACCAATCCTCCGGCCGGCGGGGCGCTGCCGCCGCGGCTGTTCGACCAGCTTGCGGCATTTGGCTTTGCTGGCGACCTCGCGGCGCCGGGCTTCCGCTGGTTGATCGACACCACGGGCGACGGCGTAATCACGGTTGGCACGACGGACGTGTTGCGGTTGCAGGCGACGACCGCATACCCCCCGAACATGAATCCGTTCAACGTTAGCGGCGCCATTCCGATTGCCGGCAACTTCGACGGCAATGCAGCGAACGGCGACGAGATCGGATTGTACAGCGGCGGGCGGTTCGCCTTGGACACCAACCGCAGCTTCAACATCGACGCGAACGACGCGTTCATCAACACCAACCTGATGGGCACGCCGATCGTCGGCGACTTCGACGGCAATGGCAAAGACGACCTCGCGGTGTTCAACAACAACGTGTTCTACTTCGCGTTGAACCCGGCGTTCACGAACAGCTCGATCGTGTACAACTCGGCCCTGACGGTAACGTGGGGCTTCGCCGGCACGCTGGATAAGCCGGTCGCGACCGACATGGACGGCGACGGCGTGGACGACATTGGGCTGTGGGAGCCGCGGACCAGTGCGTCACTGCCGCGCGAAGTGGCGGAGTGGTACTTCCTGGTGTCGGGGGCTCGGCTGGCGACGGTGGTCGTGCCGATGGGCGCTCCGGCGCCGACGGTGAATACGTTCTTCGCGCCCGCCTTGGGCACGTCGCCGATTGCGGCTGGGACGCTCATTCGCGTGACCGGCGCCAACGGCGTGACGCAATATGGGCAGGTGCAAGCGTACAACACCGCAAACGGCCAGTTGACGGTGACCGGGCTGACCGCCGCGCCTGCCGTGGGCGACATCGTGTCGGCCGGCGGCATTGGCAACACGCTGAACCTGCTGAACCACGCGTTCAACACGGCGCCGTTCGGCAACGACATTGTCGCGGAGTTCGGTGACGAGCAGGCGCTGCCGATTTTGGGCAACTTCGATCCGCCGGCGACGCCGACGATCGTGCTGCCGCCGGAATCGACGACCACCGCCGACGTGACGCACGATGGCCGGATCGACGGGGCGGATTTCCTGTCGTGGCAGCGAAGCCTGGGCGCCACGGGCGCCGCGGCGGCGGCCGGCGATGCGGACGGCAACAGCGTGGTGAACTACAGCGACCTGACCAAGTGGAAGCAGCAGTTCGGCTTGACGACGACCGGGCCGACGCAAACGGTGACCGTCACGGCGGCAAGCTCGGCAAGCCTGGTCGCGAACGAGACGACGATTGGAACGCCGGCCATTGGCGGGACGGAGACTGCCGGGCCACAGCCGCCGGCGGCGCAGGACGGCGCCTCGCTGGCGGGCGTCGCGCAAACGGCGGCGCTACAGACCAAGGCGAGCACGGAGACAAAGGCGCCAACGGCCGTCGATGCCGCGGCACAGGACGCGGCGTTCGTGCGTTGGCGGCCGATGACGACGCTGCCGGTGGTGGAACTGGCGAAGAGTGGCGCCGCGGTTCAGTCGCCGGCGCAGCATGCGGCGGCGGTGGATCAGGCGCTTTCCGGGCTGGCGGGCCGGAGTGTGCGGCCGCTTTCAGGTTCGGGCCGGCTGCTGAGCGGACTGCGGCTGCGGTGAGGGTGGTTGGGTTCATTGTTCTTGTGCGAAGGGCCGTCCGGCGGGGCGGCCCTTTTTTGTTGGGGTGAGGGCTGAGGATTCTGGATGCTCGATACTGGATGCTGGAGGGAAGCAATGGGGGGTTGAAGGTTTGGGGTCCAGGCGTTTTGGACTTTTGGATTTTGGTGCTCATCGGGGGGCCCCTGTTTTTGTGCTCAAAAGTCAAATTTGTTGGCCGGCGGCCGGCGTGGATATCTCGGAAAAACAAGGCTGAAGTGGTTGTGGTCGCTCCTGGTTTGGCTGGAGTTTTGGATTTCTTGAAAAAAGTCCAAAAGTCCAAAAAGGGTTCGTGGGTGGGCAGTGGGCGCGCTCCCCTAGCGGGTCGCGGCTAAACGGGAAGGCGCGCGGAACTACGCTGTTCGATGGACTGCTAAGCGAGCGGCCAGTATACATGAACATGCGTTCATTTTCAAGGCGCGAATTGGGCCAGGGGTGGGGCAGGCCCCGTCGACAGAGTTGTCACGATGTCTCAAACGGATCCAACATCGTTGATCGAAATCGGAATTTCCAAACGCTTGGTTTGCCCATCGAAACAATGAACCAATGACGCCACCATGCGATGAAGCGCTACCATCAAAGGGCTACCTTCACCTGAGATTTCGAGCTGCTGATCAAGCA
>JAICUM010000717.1 GCA_025935855.1 Pirellulales bacterium
CGGCGAGGGCGGCGAGCCACTTTTCGTTCACCCCGGAGGGCGGCGTGGCGTTTGTGACGCCGGCGACGCCGAGGAGGTTGGCGAGGGCTTGAGCGAACTTTTCGATTTGGCTGGGGGCGAGCGGCAGGCGGTGGTCGGCGGCGGCGCCGGTGGGTGTGTACGTCGATTCGATGGCGTACAGCCGATTGGGTGCGCCTTGGTTCTCGGCGCCGCGGCGATTCATGAAGTCGCGCGAATAGCGCACGCCGGCGCCGGCGTCGCAGAACACATCGGCGTCGAGCGCGAGCACAATGTCGGCGTTGGCGAAGTTGTAGAGCGGCTGCACATCCTGGCCGAATATGTCGAGGGCGCCTTGGCGGGCGTTGTCGCGGCCGGCGGGTTCGTAGACGTGCCAGCGCGCTTCGGGGAGCGCGGCGAAGAGGGCTTCGCGTTGGCGGGCGAGGGTGGGCGAGGTGACGGCGCCGCTGAGCACGCGAACGCCGGCGCCGCGCTGCGTTTGGCCTAGCGCGTCGCGGATGGCGCCGAGCACTTCGCCCCAGGTGGAGATCACGCCACGGCGGATGGCGGTTTGCGAGCGGTCGGGGTCGTAGAGCGTGAGGATCGCGGCTTGGGCCTGGGCGTCGGTGGCGCCGAGGCTGCCCGGGTGGCGGGGGTTGCCTTCGAGCTTGGTGGGCCGGCCCATGGGGCTGGTGGCCACGAGGCCGATGGCGCCTTCCGTGCGCGGCATGGCGGTGGCGAAGTAGAGCGGCAGGCCTTGCGTGATGTCCTCCGGCTGCCGGACGTAGGGCATGATCGTCTCGGGCGGCGGCGAGGAGCAGCCTTCGATGCCGGCGAGCGCCATCGAGGCGGCCATGAGTTGCAGGAAGCGGCGGCGGTCGCTGTTTGTGCCGTCCCAGACGGAGGCGTGGCGGGGGAATTCTTCGGCGAGGCGCTGTTCGAAGGCGGGGTCGGCGCCGAGCTCTTCGAGGCTGCGCCAGAAGCGATTTGGGTTCCGTGGCCACGGAGGTCCGCCGACGTGGCCATGCTCTTCGCTCGGTTCACATGCCCACGCGGACGTGGGCATGGCACGCTCTTCTAATGTGACAATCGGCAGGTGTTTGTGCGGGCAGGTCATCGTAGCGGCGACTTTTAGTCGCCGTGTTTCGAAATTAACGTTTTATCAATTACATCTCGCGGCGGCTGGAAGCCACCGCTACCGGTGACAGACTGAGCAGTTGGTTGGGTTGCCGACTTGGTGGAGCTCCATTAACTGGTCGCGTGTGAGCGGCTCGTCGGGGTTCATCGCGAGCTTTGTGCTTTCATCACTCTGCTTCTCATTTGACGTTTCGTGGCGCGATTCGCTCGCCGGCTGCCAGGGTTCCATCGAAAACACCAGCTCCCGTGGCCGGATGTGCGGCTCGGGGTTGCGGTGGCAGTCGAGGCACCACTTCATGTGCAGCGTTTCGGCGCGCCACATGAGCGGCATGCGGTCCACGCGGCCATGGCACTCGACGCAGCCGACGCCCTTTTGCACGTGAATGCTGTGATCGAAGTACACAAAGTCGGGCAGATCGTGTACGCGGGTCCATTCGATGGACTGGCCGGTGCGAAAGCTTTCGCGGACCGGTGCGAGCTTGGGGCTGTCGTTCCAAATCTGCGAGTGGCAGTTCATGCAGATTTGAGTGGGCGGAATGCCGGCGAAGGGGCTTTTTTCCACCGAAGTGTGGCAGTAACGGCAATCGATGCCGAGGCCGCCGACGTGGTGCTCGTGGCTGAACTGCACGGGCTGCGGCCGGACAGCGCCGACTTCGGTGTGATAAGCCGAGCGGTAGTAGGTCCAAACCACCCAGCCGACGCCCGCTAAGATGAACACCGCGCCAAAGATGCTGGCGCGCGCGATGGTGTTCATACTGGGGTGGAAGATCTGGGGCATCAGACCGCCGCGCACGCTCCGTCGTTGAGACTTGCAGCCGTTTGCTTCGTATCATCCGCGCTTGGGCGGCAATTGCAAGGGCGTGGCGTCGGCGGGATGCAAACCTTGTTCCGGCTAACCCGATGAAAAAGCGACTAAATACTCTGGTTAAGAGAACGGTTGCTGCTTGACCGGCGTTTGAAGGCTGCGTCACACTGA
>JAICUM010000443.1 GCA_025935855.1 Pirellulales bacterium
GACGGCATCGACCCGGCCCACGTCGAAGGCGGGCAGCACTCGATCCGCGACGGCCGCGTCACCTTCCGCACGCTGGACAACTTGCCGGCCGGCGGCGAGCAGGTCTTCAAGATTCACGCCAAGGCCACGAAAAGCGGCACGCACGTGTTCCGCACCGAGGTGGCCTGCGACGAACTCGACGCCAAGCTCGCGGCCGAGGAAACCACCCGGTTCTTCACCGAAGAAGAGCGCTGGGCGGACGCCTCAACGGCTTACGCCGACGAAGCCCAAGGCACGAAGACGCGGTAAGCAAATCACTCGGGAGGACGAGGCTCTCGAGCAAGTGTAGCTATCTCGCCCCGCGAGATGATTGCCTCTCGCGGAGCGAGCGGCCTACACTTGCGCACGGCCCTGCCGACAACCCCACTAGGCGACCATGACGCTCACCCTTATTGGCCTGCTCCTCTGTCTGGTGCGATGGCGCGGCAAGCAATCTTCACACACCCCGACGCAGGATGCGGCACAGTCTTCACCGGCTCCGGCGAAAGCGACCGCCGCTTGAGCTGCTCGGCAAGTTTGTCTCGTAATAGCTGGCTGCCGCAGATCACGCCGCCGGCGAGCGCCAACGGAAACCGCTCGCCTAGCTGAAGCTGCCGGCTAAGCGTGGCGACCATGTGCGCCAGCTCCTCGCTGCCGCGCTCGACAATCTCAAGCGCAATCCCATCGCCGTGTTGAGCCGCCAACTCAACCGCGTCAGCGAGTGATGCAATCGCCCCGCGCACATTGCCGCTCTTCTCGAGCGCCGCGAGCATCGCCCTGGGGTCATCGACCTGCAGCCTCGCGGTGATCGTCTTCGTTAGCTTCGTCCCAGCTCCGCGCCCATCGGCCGCGCGGGCAATCGCGATCAGGGCCTCGCGGCCGATCCAGTAGGCGCTTCCTTCGTCGCCATAGTGGTATCCCCAGCCGCCGACGACCTGCTTTTCACCGATCGCATTCACGCCAATGGCGGCCGATCCAGTGCCCACGATCAGCGCAATGCCCCGCCCCGTGGGCGTTCCTTCGACAAGCACCGGCTCCGCGTCGTGCTCGAACCGCACCGAATCAGCCACGCCACGAACCGTGGCCCACGCCGCGATTTTGTCTCGTGCCGATTGATGCCCTGCTCCGGAAAGCGCCAGCACCGCCACGCTCACGCGCTCAACCGGCCGATTGGCGTCGGCAAACGCCGCGTCGACGCCTAAGCCCAAATTCGTGCAAGCCGTCTCCATGCCGACGGCCCGCGGATTTGAAGACGCCGCCAGCCCGCGGCCAATGATCGCCGGCTCGCCGGCGTCCGTCAGTTCGGCCAGCCAAGCCTCGGTCTTCGTGCCGCCGCCGTCAACCCCCAGAACAAGCCGGCCGGCCACCGTTACACCTTGCCGTTGCTGATGGCCGCGCCATCAAGCGCTCGCCGCAGATGCCCGTGGGCCGCTTGCAGCTTGCTGCGGGCCTGGTCCGGCGAAAGATCAAGCCGGTAAGAAACGATGGCCGTTTTCACCTCGCCGCCGCAGCGATTCAGCAGCTCGCCCGCCTTGTCTTTGCTCAGATCGGTGAGCGTGCAGACGATCCGCTTGGCGCGGTCGGTCAGTTTCGTGTTGGTGGCGTTCATGTCCACCATCAGATTGCCGTAGGTCTTGCCCATCAGCACCATCGCGCCGGTCGAAAGCATGTTGAGCACCATCTTAGTCGCAGTGCCAGCCTTCATGCGCGTCGAGCCGCTGAGAACCTCGGGCCCCACGACCGGAATGATGCTCAAGTCTGCCCGCGAGCTAAGCAGCGCATCGCGATTGCACGCCAGACCAATTGCGTAGGCCCCTTGGCTGCGTGCGTAATCCAGCGCTCCCAACACATACGGCGTGCGCCCGCTCGTGGCGATGCCAACCACTACGTCGTTGCTGCTGAGGTTAACCTTCGCCAGGTCTTCTTCCGCCAGCTTCGGCGAATCCTCGGCGCCCTCGACCGCCTTGAGCATGGCCGAGGGCCCGCCCGCGATGAGACCCAGCACCTGCGACGGATCGGAGCGGAACGTCGGCGGGCATTCCGCCGCATCCAAGATCCCCAGCCGCCCCGAAGTGCCGGCGCCGATGTAGATCAGCCGACCTCCCCTCGACAGCCGGTCGGCGATCATTTCGATGCCCTTGGCAATCGCGCCAGCCACTTCGCTAACCGCCTGAGCGCACCGAGCATCCTCCTCATTAATCAGCCGAACCAGCTCTAGCGGCGTGAGGCTATCGAGACGTTCAGACGCCGGGTTTCGGGCTTCAGTGGTGAGGTGGTCGAGCATGACTTCGATTCTAGTAGCGTCCAGCATGACTAGACAGATTTAGTGCGCGAAAGTGAGTAAAGTCTGCGCTGGCCCGGATGCCCGCCAGTCGGTCGCCGTTATACTAAAGCTTTCCCCGGCGAAAGAAGAGCTTTTCGTGCGATTAACGGCCTTGTTGTCCCGGCGCTGCTAGCCATTGCGGTTAGACGCGCCAGCAGTGCTCACCTTACACAGTAATTGGCAAGCCGAGTCTGAATAGCTCGGCGAATTGGGTTAGTTGTTCAATGCCGAGCCTGGCTGAAACGACGTCCTTCTGGGGAACCTCGCTCCAGCCGCTCGACATCACGATTATCGGCGCGTATTTGCTCACCGTCGTCGGCATCGGCGTCTGGATGGGCCGCGGCCAACGCACCACCAAGGACTATTTCCTCGGCGACCGCTCGCTCCCCTGGCTGGCGGTGCTGCTTTCCATTGTGGCTACGGAAACGAGCACCGTCACGGTGCTCAGCGTGCCCGGAAAGGCCTTTTCGCCGGGAGGAAACCTTACTTTTTTGCAAATAACGTTCGGCTACATTCTGGGCCGAACGCTCGTCGTCGCGATTCTGTTGCCGCTGTATTTTCGCGGCGAACCGTTCACGGCGTACGAGGTGCTCCAGCGGCGGTTTGGCAAAACGTCGCGCCGCGCCACCTCGCTGCTGTTCCTCATCACCCGGACGCTGGCCGACGCATTGCGGCTCTACCTGTCCGCGCTCGTGCTGCAAGCCGCTCTCGGCGTGAGCCTGCCGAAATCAATTCTGTTGTTGGGCGCGGTGACGCTCTTTTACACGTACATCGGCGGCGTAAAATCGGTCATCTGGAACGACTGCGTGCAGTTTACGATTTACATCATCGGCGCGTGCCTGGCGCTACGCGAATTAATCGTCGGCCTCCCCGGCGGCTTCGAGCAGTTCCGTACATTCGCCGCGGAGCAGCACAAGTTCGTCGTGTTCGATTTCGACTATTCGCTGCTGAAGCCGGACATGACGTTTTGGGCCGGCCTCGTCGGCGGCGCCTTTCTCACGATGGCCACGCACGGCACGGACCAACTCACCGTGCAGCGCTTGCTCACCGCGAAGTCGCAGCGCGGGGCGGCAGTCGCGCTCATCTCCAGCGGTGTGGTCGTTTGCTTGCAGTTCGCGCTGTTTCTCACCATTGGCGTCGCGCTGGCCGCCTATTTCGCGGCCTATCCGGCCGGCGCTGAGGGCCTTAAAGGCGATCAGGCCTTCGCCTATTTCATCGTCCACCACTTGCGGCCGGGGCTGGTCGGTCTGCTGCTGGCGGCCGTGTTCGCCGCGGCGATGTCAGTCCTCTCCGGCTCGCTGAATTCCTCCGCCACCGCGCTGGTGAACGACTTCATCATGCCGCTCTCCGGCGGTTCGATGAGTGAGCCCAAGAAGCTGCACCTGTCGCGCATCGCGACCGCCCTGTTCGGCGTGCTGCAGATGAGCATTGCCCTGATCGCCTACTGGCAGGGCGCCGAGCGGAGCGTGGTCGATCAAGTGCTGTCGATCGCCGCCTTCACCAGCGGGCCAATGCTGGGCCTGTACTTGCTCGCCGTCCTCACGCCGCGCGTGAACGAACGGGCCGCGCTCGGCGGCTTTCTCGGCGGCCTCGTGCTCTTGTCGTATTTCAAGTTCAGCCCCATGCCCTGGTGGCCCGCCACGCTCCACTGGCCCTGGCAAAACGAGCTGTATTACCCTTGGTACGCCGTGTTCGGATCGCTCTTCACGCTGGCCATCGGCTGGCTGCTTAGCTGGACGCCACTGAATGCACGCTATGTATCAACTGCAACCTGACGACCTCGCTATGACTAGAAAACCACTCGCCAAATTTCGACGCACGTCAAATCGGATCCTTTTGACCGCTTTAGCGGCGCTTGTCCTGCTCCTCGCGAACCATTCGCGTTCACTGGCCGAAGTTCCTGAAGTCCGGCCCGAACAGCTCGGCCTCAGCGCCAAGCAACTCGCCTACATCGACGAGCAGGTCGCCAAGGAAATCGAGGCGAAGCACTTGCCCGGCTGCGTCGTCGCCGTCGGCCGCACCGGC
>JAICUM010000183.1 GCA_025935855.1 Pirellulales bacterium
CTGGCACAGTTCTTCAATCTCTATAGCGATCCGGTCGCGCAATTCTGGTTTCAACGGGCAAGCGCTTCCAAGAACTTGCCGCTCCACGTCCTGGTGCTCGTCGCCGGGTGGACGGCGATCGCCGCGTGGCTTTGGCGGCTCTCGCAATTGCGCGAGGAGATGCGAGATTACGAGCTTCCGCTCCAGGGTCAGGTTGGCGTCTCGACGCGGCTGGAGCGCATGCTCTCGGCCCGCGCTGCCGCCGCCCGGCTGCTGAAAAATCCCTCCACGCGCGTCATTTGCGATTTATGGCACGACCGGCTGGCGAACCTTCACGCAACGTCCATCAGGGGGCGCCAGCGGCTGCTTCGTTATGGGTTCTCTGCCCTGCCCCCCTTTGCCATGGGAGTCTGGATGGGGCTGGCATTGCTCGCGGCGCTATGGCTTGTCTCCCAGTCGGCGCTGACGGCCAAGGTTTCGTCGCACGTCAACGCGGTGCTGCCATCGTTCATCTTTTTCTTGGTGATGCCCACGTTCGCCAGCGCGAGCGGCCTGCTCATGCGCCGCGCCCGCATGCCGCAGGAGCTGCTCCTGCCGATCAGCCGCCGCGAGTATGTCGGCGGGCTGTTGAAGAAGCTGGCCAATGGCGCGATCGTGTCTTGGGCGGTCGCCCATCTCGCGATGCTGTCGCTGGTCGCGCTGTTGGATCGGTCGGCATTGACCTGGTCGTTTGCGGCCGCACTCACCGCGCTGTCGGTGGGGATCCAGGTTTACGCCTTCGGCGCCCAGACCGGGGCCGCGAGCATCCAGCGAGGCGGCAAGCGTAATGTTGTGATGGCCGCAGCGCTCACCCCGACCCTCCTGGCGGCCGTGATCGGTCTGACCGCTCTCACTGGACCGACGACGAGCCGCGAGGTTTCCGAACAGCAGATTCGCGAACAGATTGACGTTTGGAAGGATTCGCTACGGCCCGAGCGACTCGCGAAGGATGAGGCGAGACTTCGGCAGCACGCTGAAGAGCGCTGGCAAGCGAGCCAACCCAAACCAGCACGGGCCTGGCTGGCGGGCGCCACGGTGGGAGCGCTCGGCGCCGCCGGCATCGCAATGAGCCGACGCCGCTGGCTGGCTATGGAATTTGGCTGACGGAGTGAAAAGAGGAAAAAAGGGCGCGGCCCTGCTTGCCGTTGGCGGGTCGAATCCCAACGGCGTAGAGTCGCTTCGCAGAGCCGCGCCCAGAGCGAGAACCAACCGGCCGGAAGGGCCGATTGCTTGAATCACAGCGGGTTCATCAACAGATGTCCCGAGGGCGGCTCGGTATGGCGGGAATTGCTAAGAAAAGGAAATTTTTTGAGCGTAGCCGCCGGCGCGGCTAATGAGCGGGCTTGCCAGGAGTTTGAAGCTTGTACCAGAGGCCCACTGCTGGACGAGCCAGCAGTGGCACCCGAGCTACTAAAAGTAGCCGCTACTCAGAACTTCACGCCGAGTTGGTCGAACAGGAACGCGAAGATGTCCACTTGCTGCGCGATGCGTTCGGCCAGGGGGGTGTCCAGGCCGTGGCCGGTGTCGGCGCTGGTTCGCAGCAGGAAGGGGCCGCCGTCGGGGCTGGCGGCTTGCAGGCGGGCGACCATTTTGCGCGACTGCATCGGCTCGACCCGGGGGTCGTTTTCGCCGGTCATGAAGAGCGTGGCCGGGTACTTTTCGCCGTCCTTCACATGGTGGTAGGGCGAGTAGGCGTACAGGGCCTTGAACTGGGCCTCGTCCTTCACCGTGCCGAATTCGGTGATGTTGAACTCGCCGTTTGGTGAGAGTTCGACACGCAGCATGTCGTAAATGCCCACCAGCGAGATGACGCACTTCATGAGGTCGGGGTGCTGCGTGAGCGTGGCGCCCATCAGGAGGCCGCCGTTGGAGCCGCCGATGATGGCCAGCTTGTCGCGGGAGGTATACTTCTCCTTTTGCAGGTGTTCCAGGGCCGCGGCGAAGTCGTCGAAGACGTTTTGCTTGTGGGTGAGATTGCCCTGGCGGTGCCACTCTTCGCCGTACTCGCCGCCGCCGCGAATATTGGCGATGGCGACGACGAAGCCGTGGTCCAGCAGCACGCGGTTCAGCGCTCGGAAGCCGGGCTGGATGTTCACGCCATAGCCCCCGTAGGCGTTGGCCATCGCAGGGTTCTGGCCGTTCTTCTCAGTTCCCTTGCGATAAATGATGTTCACGGGAACTTTCGTGCCGTCTTTGGACGTGGCGAATTCGCGGACCACTTCGGCGTCGTCGAGGTTGACCGGCTCGTTGAGCTTCAGCTCGGTTTTTTCCACATCGCCGGTCTTCGCGCGGAAGATGTACGCGGCGTTGGGCTGGATGTACGAGGCGTTGGCGTAGAGCAGATCGTCGCCTTCGAGCTTGTCGAGCCTGCCGACGGCCGAGACGGGTAGCTGCTTCGGCGCCTGTTGGGTGTGGCCATCGAGATCGAACGCGCGGATCTCCGACGGCCCGCCGAGTTGGTACACCACGTACAGCCGCGAATCGGTGATCGCAACCGTGGTGTCGTGGCTGAACGCGGTGACGATCGAGTCCTTGCCTTGCGGCACAATCACCTTGCCGCCGGCCACGTCGAGCGTACTCACCGGCACTTTGAGAATCTTGCCGCGGGGGGCGTCCTGCCTTGAGACGACGAACAGGTCGTCGCCGGGGCCGAAGTGGGCCTCGATGACCTTGTCCTTGAAGTTGGTGAACTTGCGCCACTTGCCGTCCTTGCCGCGGAGGTAATGGGCGAACTCGCCGCCGTCGCCGTTCTGCACGGTGACCAGGACGCGGCCGGTACGCCGGTCGACTTGGATTTCGCCCTCGGCGATGCGTGGGAAGTCGTGGCCGATTTCGTAGCGGTCTTCGCTCGTGGGCTTGCCGAGCTCGTGGTAGTAAATCTGCTGGAAAAAGTTCATGTCCTCCGGTTTGCGTTCGCCCTGGCGGGGGTGGCGGGTGTAGTAGAAGCCGGAGCCGTCGGGCGCCCAGGCGAGGTCGCCGCCGGCGGTGCCCGTGTTGACGCGGGGAATGATCTCGCCGACTTCTTTGCCGGTTTCGACGTCGTACACGGTGACGTCGCCCACTTCGGCGCCACCGTGGGCGATGGAGACGGCGACGAGCTTGCCGTCGAAGGAGGGGCGATACCAGGTGATCGAGGCGTGGCCGGTTTTATCGACGTTGGGATCGGCGAGAATGCGTTCCTTCGAGAGGTCGGTCGGCGAATCGGTGACGATGAGGAACGGCTGCTGCTTCGGCGGGTGCTCCTTCATAGCGAAATATTTGCCCGCCTCGTAGTCGACGCCGTAATAACTGACAAGCTCGGCAGACATGATTTCAGTGACGCGCTTCTGGATCTCCTCGCGGCCGGGGAGCTTATCGAGAATCGAGCGGGCGTAGGCGTTTTCGGAGTTGCTCCACGCCTTTACCTCGGGGTTCTTATCTTCTTCGAGCCAGCGATAGTCTTCGGTGACTTTGACGCCGTGATAGGCGTCGGTCACCGGACGTTTGTCGGTTTTCGGCGGCGCCGCTTCATCGGCGGGGGCGCTGACGACTTGTGTTGCCGCCAGGGCGAGGGTTAACGCGTAGGTAGCGAACGGAGTTCTGCACTTCATGGTTATTGCGTCGGATGGAGGTTTTTTCGTTGTGTTCCCACAGGAGTTTTGTCGCGAAAGCGATTTTTGGCGACAGAATTCATCTGGCGCCACGTTCCGTTATGGAGCTTTGCTTGAAGTCCTTGAAGGGATGCGAGTTAGGGTTCGGTTCATGTTCATAACTATTTGTCGGTTAATTTGCGGAAGGAGCGTTTCTGGCTTACGGCAACAAAGGTGGTAACAAGTTCATGAAAGTCCGATCCGAGTTATCGCCGCCTCAGGCCCACTTGGACATAGGCAGGGGGCGCTCAGCAGGCGATCCGCCATCGCGCGCTCGCGGCGTAGAGGGCTGCTTGGGGGAGCTGCAACCAACGTGCGCCTACCGCCGCGAGTGCGTATTATCCCGAATCGCGCGGCCAATAGCGAGGCGTGTTTTTAGGCCAGTGGTTTGGCGGCTTGACATGTTCCGGCGGGAAGAAGGGCCTCGCGCAAAGGCGCGAAGCACGCAAGGAATTCTTGCCGCGAACCGCGCGAATTGACGTCAATCAAACGCGGCGGACCTGATGATACGATTAGCCGCACCGCGCTAGCGGCCGGTTCTGAATGATGGCAGAGACCGACGGCGGATGCTTCCAGTTGTCATCAGCGCCGCGGCAAGCAGCGGCGCCGCGGGCTCGGGAACCGCATTCGTGGCGACGAGCGATCCGGCGTAGTACTGCGTGCCTGCTTGCCGCTGCCAGAGGAGTTGGTCGGCGCCATCCACGCGGCCGTCGCCGTTGGCATCACCCTGTGAATGCGTGGCCGAGGCCGATCCAAAGCCGGCCTTCCACGTAGCGAGATCGAACGCGTCCACGTCGCCGTCGGAGTCAAAATCGGCGGAAAGGGGCGTGACCACGGACACTTTACCCGCGGAATACAACTGCGAAAGATCCCAAAACAAGCCCGTCAAATGGGGCAGTTGAATGGTGCTGAATGAGCCGGCGAGGATGGTCCAGTCGAGGAGGTCGAACGTCGCGCCCGCGGCCGGCGTGTAGCCAGGGAGCAGCGAAACGCCCAGCGTGCCGCCGAGCGACAAGGCGCCATTGATTTGCAGGTGGTCGTACATCCCCGGTCCGGCGACACGGAACTTGAGATGAGCGGCAGGGGACAGTGACAGGTTCCCAATGACCGTTCCGTTAGCGTCTAGCGTGGCGCCATTGGCAACGCTCATGCCGGCGATCGTTTCCAGTGTGTGACCGGCCATGTCGAGTGTGACGGTTCCAGCATTGATGAAGACGGAGCGAGTCTTCTCATTGCGGTCGAGAGCGACGGCGTAGGAGGAATTAGCGATGAAGAGGGCGTCGCCGACTTGCATGGCGGGGGTGCCTGTGGACCATTGAGGTCCACGGCCCCATGTGCCGTTGAGCGAGCCGGTGAAGGCGCTGGTCCACGTGCCGCCGAGGCCGACTTGGGCGACCCAGCCGCGCGCGTAGGCGTCGCCAGTCGTGGGAGTGAACGTGCCGTCGCCGGCGACCCAGCCGTCGGCGGACAGGGCAGTC
Organism: Pirellulales bacterium; assembly: GCA_025935855.1. Classification (GTDB taxonomy): domain Bacteria; phylum Planctomycetota; class Planctomycetia; order Pirellulales; family Lacipirellulaceae; genus Lacipirellula. Next base: position 5,126 of record JAICUM010000183.1, read on the forward strand.
GCGTACGTCAAGAGCCAGGAGCCGCCCGCCGGGTTAGGCAGGACGCCGAGGTCGTTCAGGTCAATGGCGGAGGCATCAGGGAGCCAAAGGACGGCGCGCACGCCCACATTGTGGCCGCCATTGTATTTTTTAGACGAGCCAACAGCCGTGCCGGCGTCGTTCACGGCGTAGGCCTCGGCCTCGGTGGATCCTTCGCTGCTGGTTCCCAAGTCTGCTAGCTCCGTGGCGGCCATGCCGGTGGCGTCCCAGCGGACTGCGCGCGAGCCCAAACTGTTGCCGCCGGCATCGTACTTATAAGCAAATCCCACGGCCGTGCCCGAGTTGTTTACAGCGCCGGCATAGGCGCCAGTGTAACCGTTGCTTCGGGTTCCCAGATTTCCCAACTCCGTGGCGACTGTGCCGGAGGCGTCCCAGCGGACCGCTCGCGGGCCCACATCGTTGCCCGAGACGTATTTCTCGGCACGGCCCACGGCGGTACCGGAGTTGTTTACGGCGTCGGCAAAGGCACTGGTGTATCCATTGTTAGTTCCTAAGTTTCCCAACTCCATGGCGGCCGTACCGGAGGCGTCCCAGCGGACCGCGCGCTGGCCTACCAAGACGCCGGAGACGTACTTATCAGAATAGCCCACGACCGTGCCGGCGTCGTTTAAGGCGTGGGCTTGGGCACTGGTGGCCCCCCGACTATTGGTTCCTAAGTTTCCTAGCTCCGTGGCTTCCGTACCGGAAGCGTCCCAGCGGACCGCGCGTTGACCCACACCATCATCATCGCCAAAGACGTACTTCGTTACATAGCCCGCGGCCGTGCCGGAGTTGTTTATGCCGACGGTGTAGACGACGCTCGTACCGCGGCTATCGGTTCCCAAGTCTCCTAGCTCCGTGGCAACTGTACCCGAGGCGCCCCAACGAACGGCGCGCGAGCCTACGGAACTGCCAGCGACATATTTCGTATAATGTCCTATGACGACGCCGGAGTTGTTCACGGCAACGGCTAATCCATTGGCGAAACCGTCGCTCTTGGTTCCCAGGTTTCCTAACTCCGTAGCGGCCGTACCCGTGGCATCCCAGCGGACTGCGCGGGGGCCCAAATAGTGGTTACTAGAATCGTACCTGTCCGAAGATCCCACGGCCGTGCCGAAATTGTTTACGGCGCCTGATGAGCTGAATACAAATCCATTGCCGCTCGTCGAGTCATACGCTGGCGAACCAGCGACAATGAGTTGGGCGAACGAAGTCGCGGGCGCGTTCAGGCCGAAGACGAGAGCCGCGCAGAAGTAGGCGGCGGAGCGGCTGAAACGGGGTGCTATGGTCATAACCCTGAAAAAGGTGAGAAGAGTCAGTGGATAACATATTAGAAAGCCGGTCGTTGGAGATGCAACTGTTTTTGAGGCCCGGTGGCGTCCAGCTGGACTTGGGATGCCGCCAACGGCGTCGGGGTGCGGTTTTGTGACTGGCGAACTTCAATCAGTACAATGTCTCGGATCGCCAAAGATTCTCGACCCCGGCCTTTTTCGTTTGGGGACCCGAGAAATGGTTCCCGGCGCCTTTGTTGGCCGAAGATGCAAATCCTTGAGAGTGAGCGTTGGATTTCGTGGATGGTTCCGTTCGTTCTGGGCATTTGATGAATTGACGGGCTTCTTATCGAGCTCAGCGTCCTTTCGCACTCCAATTTCGCCCCGGGGCTCAACTCCCTCGTAGACGCCGACCGGTTGGGCTTTGGCGGCCTGTCGGAGATTCGGAGAGGAGCATTGGCAGAAAAGTAAGGGCCGCTTGTCGGGCAGGCCAGACGCGCGGCGAGTAAGTCGGAAAGTAGTAGGAACACTCCGTGTAACGTGGCTGTAATGCAGAAAGGCTTCGTCTTCTCTAGATCAGTTACGGCACACGGAGTGTGCCTACTACATTGGGCGCTGCCGGTGTAGGTATTCGCCGTCTCGCTGAACGCCTTGCGGCTAGCTTGAGAGGGCGCGGCAATGCTATACCCGAGTCGGCTGAGAACTGAACGTCGTTTTCGACTTTTAGGCGAAAGTTAGTGCAAGCGACGTTCAGTTTTCAGACGCGAAAAGTATAACCAGGCGCGGATTAAGGCTTCTTCACGTCGATTCGCCAAACATCGTAAACAATCACCGTCCGGACATCGTCGAAAATCTCGAAATGAATGCCAAGAGGACGCACGAATCCAATTCGTACCTCGTCATAGCGCGATTCGCCGAATCGCCACGGCTTCGTAGCAAGCTGGCGGTCGATCTCGCGCGCCGCCGCCGCGATTACCTCCGGCGCCGAGGCAGTGCTCACCGTTGCCGTGAGCCGCTCCTCAGCATGGGGCGTCCACAAAACGCGGTACGTCATTAGAGGCCGAGTCGCGAGAGGATTGCTTCAAGCGGCTTGCCGTCGCGGACTTTTCGCAGCTCTTCAACTGCTGCGATCGAGAGAGGGGGTTCTAACTGAAGGTCTTCAACTCGCGGTTGATCTTCCAGGGGTGAGAAGAACCCAAGAGCACGACCGTTCGCGTCGCATAGGATCGCTTGGCCGGGAAGCTGGCCGAGTTGTTGACCGAGATCGTTGTTGACGATGATTTGATTCATTGGGTCATTCCGTGAGGGTCGCCTCATTATATCGCGTTGAGGCCATGACGGCGCAGCCCATCATCGCGCTTTCGATGCCGGGACCGTAGCCGTCGTTGGCACAAGCAAGATCCCTTCGCGAGGGGAGCACGGCACGCGGAGTGTGCCTACTACATTAGCGCAATTCCAGGATTAGGTAGAGCTGGAGATTTTCGTCGGTGGGCGTGGCGGCTTCTGGGCCGGCGGCCGGCGGAGCAGCGCCGATGACGGTGGCGGGCTGCTGGCCCCCGGCGAGATGGGTCATGCCGCCGACGAGGACGGGTTGGCCTAAGGGGACGATCATCGTGGTGGCGAGTTCCATCGCGTTCATTGAGAGGCGATCGACCGAGGGGGCCGGGCTAAACATGCCGGCAACGGCGTTGGGATCAACAGCCGCTGCGGTGGAGGGCGTCTGCTCGTCGGGGAAGGTGACGGTGGATTTCAGATCGACGACGGCGGTTTTGTCCATTTGCAGCGTGGGGCGGATTTCTAGCTGCACTCCGAAGTTCGTGGTTTGGACGATGGGCTGGTAGCCGACGCTCTTGTCGGCGATCGGCCGGGCGGCGGCCGCTTCCATGCCAGGCTCTCCGCCAAGTTGGGCCAACTGAACGGAAGCCGAGTTTGGCGCCAGGGCGTCGCGGCCGGTTGGGAGGTCGATGCTGCCGACGACGGGGATATAGCCAGAGACGACATTGCGGCGCATGCCGCTGGTGAGATAGACCTGTTGGCCGGAGAAGCAGTTGGTGATGGCGCGGAGGTTGCCGGGCTGGCGGGTGAATTCCGCGAGGATTTTGCGATCGACGACCAAGAGGCCGCTGTCGGCGGGCTTGGCGAGGCGTTCGAGGTCGTCGGAGGAGAGCAGCAGCCAGCGAGCGTCGATGGAGACGGTGCGCCGGGTGCCGGAAGCGTCGCGGAGCTCGTTGAGCAGTTGGTTGATCAGCTCGTGGACGTCTGGGCGCTGGAGGATGACGAGCGAGGAGCCGAGCGATTGGATGCGTCCCTCGCC
>JAICUM010000547.1 GCA_025935855.1 Pirellulales bacterium
AAACCTCCGTAACGCCGCTCTCGAACCCCCGCCCCCCGCCACACGCCGAAATCACCCGCGCTGTGAGAAATGCGGGCTAATTAGTTGGACAGCGCCACGTTGGTGTCGTCGAGTTTAGCACGGGGGCGGTTTGGGGAGCACGCTTTTGATTTGGTTGGGGTCGATGCCGAGGCGATGGAGCTGCGTTTGTCGGTTTTTGCGATGGGAGCGAGAGGCGGCAGCGTTGCGGCGTTGGTAGTAACGTTGCTGGTCCAGTTCGGCTTGATATCTTTGCCGCCGGAGACGAGGCGGCAGGCCGAGCGCGGCGAGGAACACGTCGGCTGCCCGGCGGACCTGCTCCATCGTTAGCAGTTCGCCGCTGGTGACTTTGCTGGAAGGCGAGAGTTGCAGCCGAACCCTGGCGCAGAACAGTCCGCTGAGGATCGTGACGTACAGATGCCGATGGATGCAGCGCCAGCCGCGGCATTCGAAGTGGTCCCAGCCGAGTTCTTCCTTCACTTCCCGGAAGCAGGCTTCCACCTGGCACCGCCCAAACGCCACCCGCAAGAGATCCCGCAGCCTCCAGCCGTCGCGTCCGGGGACGCGGTTGCTGAAGAAGTACTTCGTCTCATCGGTCAGCACGTTGCGGGCGACGAGCAGCGTCCCTTGGCGACTGACCAGCCGTCCCTCTTGGTGCGTCTTGCGCCAACACGTATGCCACCGGATTTCCCAGATCTCCGGGCCGTGGCAGGTGTCTTTGATGCGATACTTCTGCGCCTGCTGCTCGCGGAAGCCCGGCGAATACCTGGCCAGATTCTGAACTTCACAGGGAGCAGCCTGGCGGCGCGCCAGGCGGGGATATTTCGCGCGGCGGCCTGTTTTTCCGTGGTGCTTTGGCGGTTTTCGCAGCACGACCGGCTGGTCGAGCCAGACGTGAAAGTTGGGCGGCACCTCGCCGACGAACGCTTCGCCCCGCTCGTCGAGTCCGTCCAGGAACTGGCCGTCGCGGCCGTACAGTTCGTCGAACGTCCAAGCTTTGACGCGGATCCCGTTGCCACGCGCACGGTCCACCAGACCGAGGGCGATCTGCGGCTTCGTCTGGAACTCGATCTCCTCGGGAATGTAGTTTTTTTACGACGCACCGGATCGCGCGCCCACTCTTCGGGCAGGTACAAGCGGGCGTCGAGCAGGCAGTGGAAGTGGGCGCTGGCATAGGACAGGGCGACGGCGTTGACGCAGTTCTCGACCTTGCCGCGGTTGCCGTTGTATTGACGCTTCACGCCGGCCGTGTGGGAGCCGCTCTTGGTCGTTCCCGTCTCATCGATCACGCCCAGCGCCTCGGGGTCGGCATGCTCGGCGGCCACCAGTTGCTGGCAGCGGTCGCGGAGCCGCTCTTCGTCCCAGCGGATCGATTCGAGAAAGCGCTGCAGCGTGCGAACGGCTACGCCTTGAGCCAGCGCCAGCGCCTCGACATTCTTGCGCTGCACATTGCTCAGCAGACCGCGCACGTAAACCGCCAACAGCAGCCTGCCAGCAGGCCGGCGAAAGCAGTCGGCAAACAAACTCAAAAACTGGCCCAGCAATTTTCCAAGCGCGGCGATATCCTGAAGCGACATGGGACGACCCTCCGTGGTTTCCCTAGGAAACAAGAATCACACGGAGGGTCGTTCCTTTCTTGCCTTCCAGTCAACAGCAATAAACTCCTGCCACTCCACGACTTAGCCACCGCCACCAAACCGGACGTGGCGCTGTCCAACTAGGCAACCCCGGTAATATGGGGCCATCTCAAGGAGGTGGTTCCATGAAGCCTTACACGGCGGAATTTCGGGGTGAGGTGCTCGCCGCCTGCGACGCGGGCGAAGGCACGCAGGATGTGGCAGTGCGTTTCAATGTTTCCCAATCGTGGGTGCGACGGATCAAACAGCAGCGGCGGGAGACGGGGCAGATAGCGCCGAAAACGGCGGCTCCGCGGCAGCCAAAGTGGCAAGCATGGGCCGAGTGGTTGGTGGCCAAGCTCGTCGCTCGGCCCGACAGTTATCTTCGCGAGCTGCAAGCGGAATTGAAGCAGGAGCGCGGCGAAGAGGTGTCTCTAATGACCATCTGCGCCGCCTGCCGGGCGCTGGAGCAGTCGCGAAAAAAAAGACGCTGATTGCCAGCGAGCAGGAGCGTCCGGATGTCGTCCTGAAGCGGGCTCAGTGGCGTGATTCGCAGGTGCAAATCGATCCGGCCAAAGTCGTATTCATCGACGAAACCTGGGCAAAAACTAACATGACGCGTCGCTACGGCCGCTCGCCTCTGGGTACACGGCTGGTGGAGAAGACGCCGTGCGGGCGATGGCAGACAACCACCTTTCTCGGCGCGCTACGCGCAGAAGGATTCGTCGCTCCGCTGACTGTCGAGGGCGCGATCAACGGCCCCCTGTTCCTTGGCTGGGTGGAGCAGCATCTGACTCCCACCCTGAAACCTGGCGACATTGTGGTAATGGATAATCTCTCCAGCCACAAGGTTGCCGGCGTCCGCGAAGCGATCGCGGCGGCCGGCGCGGAACTTCGCTACCTGCCGCCCTACTCACCGGATCTCAACCCGATCGAGTTGGCATTCGCCAAGCTGAAGAAACTGCTCCGCGATGGAGCCGAACGAACCGTTGACAAGCTCTGGGAACTCTGCGGCTCCATCCTCGATCAATTCACAGAACAGGAGTGTCGAAATTACTTCAAGCACTGCGGATACCGCTACACCTAAAATGGAACCGCTCTAGTCGCTCGCCCTACAAGATCAGTGTTTTTCGGAGCACGCCTGCGCCAGCCAACTGGTATTATCCGGCGAGTTATAAGGAACGCTTGCCGAGGATTCGTATTCCCTTGCGCCCTCAGGATCCGCTGGCGTACCTCGATCTGCAGTCTCTTATCGAGCAGGCTTATGTGGATGCGAAGTACGACATGATCGAATATCGCCGTGATCCTGTGCCCCCGCTGCCGCCGCCCGACGCTCTATGGGTCGATGACTGGCTGCGGAAGCAATGCAAGCGGTAGGGATCCCTCGCGCTCCTGGACAGCTTTCATGGATGAATGAAGGAATCCGCCAATTGAGATTCACGACACGGGACTTGATGTGGCTCACCGCCGTTGCGACTGGCTTGGCGTGGTGGTTGTCGCCGCGGCCGCTGGCCCCGCCGGATACACTTGTCGAAGGAATGATTCGGGTGGCCAGCCGCTCCACGAAGGGCAGTTATGTCTCTATTGCGACAGCGGCCAGTTTTTGATCGGTCCAACAGCCTGAATGAAAGACGGTGGCGTGGGTATCTTCCCCATGCCGATTCCCAACGGTTCCACGGCCTGGAAGGCCGTGCCACG
>JAICUM010000142.1 GCA_025935855.1 Pirellulales bacterium
AATCCACCTTGGCGGCCGAGGTGACGGCTGACGGTGACAACCAATTTGATTTCAAGCTGACCGATTGACGGTCGAGAAACGGGGTAGGTTCAGATGGGGAGTAGACAGAAGACGTTCATTTGCCACGCAATCGCGACCCTTGCGGCGACTGTAGCAATGAATGGCGCCTTGGCGCGGAATGCCGCCGCCGAATCGCCGGGCCTCCTCGGCTACTGGAAGCTCTCGGATGATTGCCGCGATCATTCCGGTCAGGGTCACGATGGCGTCAATCATGGCGTGAACCTGAAAACGAGCGAATTCGATGGCGACAAGGCGTATGTTGAAGTGCCCGACGCCGAGGCCTTTCACCTGGGCGATCATGACTTTTCCATCACAGCAGACGTCTTCACGGAAAAAGACGTCACCGACGTGTTTGGAGACATCCTGACCAAGTTCGATCCTGCCACGCGGACGGGAATCAACTTCACGCTGTGCTCGAGCAATCCCGGATACAATTCCCAATCGAACGTCCGGAATCTGTTTTTCGGCGTCGATCACGGCGCCGAGTGCAAATGGACGCCTTGTGGCAGGCCGGGCGGCGATCGCACTCACATCAGCGATGCGCTCACCGTGTTCGACGGCAGCTTGTACGCCGGCACGACGGACGGTGCAAACGAGTCGGACTGGGCCCACGTTTATCGCTATGCGGGCGACAGCGTCTGGGAGGACTGCGGTCGGCTGGGTTCAGGACGCACGCGCGGTGTGTATGCGATGGTCGTGCACGACGGCGCTCTTTACGCGGCGACGTGCGCCAGTCACGGCGAGCAAAAGCCGGAGATGGACCCAGGGCGCGTGTACCGTTACCGCGGCGGCCAATCGTGGGAAGACCTGGGAGCGCCCGGCGAAAACCGCCGCGTCAACAGCCTGGCCTCTTACAATGGCAAGCTGTACGCGGCGGCGTTCAACATTTACTACAGCAAAGCGAGAGAGCCCGGCCACATTTACGTCTATGAAGGAGGCCAGTCGTGGCGTGAGTGTGGCGAATTCCAGGGCTGGCCGCACGCGATGGCGGTCCACAACGGCCAGCTATACACGGCATATCCCAATGGCGAAGTCTTCGCTTACGACGGCAAGACTTGGACGAACCTTGGCAACCCACATGGTTCGCTCGCGGAATGCAATCAAATCCACTCACTCGGCGTTTATCAGGGCGAGTTGTACGCGGGGAGCTGGCCGAAGGGCAAAGTTGCCGTCCTGCGCGACCACAAATGGGTCGATCTGGGGCGGCTCGGCGATGCGACGGAGGTGATCGCGCTGACGGTTTACAATGGCAGCTTCTACGCCGGGTCGATCCCGCGGGCCGAGGTCTTTCGCTTTGATTTCGGGAATAAATGGACTTCGACCGGGCGCCTGTTCGATCCGCCCGGTTTTGAGCCGGCGCCTGTGGGAGCCGGAACGAAGGACGTGCAAGACTGGACGCGCGCCTCGAGTCTCGCCGTGTATCAAGGCAAGCTGTTCGCCAGCACGGCGACGTGTTATCGCGAGATGATCCAACCGCCACTGGCCAACGAAGCTCGCGGGACGGTGTACGCCTTCGCCGCCGGGGCAGGAGTTTCGTTGGACCGGGACATGGGCGCTGGTTGGAAGCACGTCGCCGCGGTTCGCGAAGGCAATTCGTTGCAACTGTACGTTGACGGCAAACTCGCTGCAAAGGCCGAAACTCCGGACAAGCCGCTTGACGTCTCGAACGACAAGCCGCTGTTAATCGGCGCCGGGCCACAGGCGCCGTTCGCGGGGAAGATTCGCGAGGTACGGCTCTACAACCGTACGCTCAAGGCCGAGGAGATTCAGAAGCTGAATCAGTCCGAAGGCGTGGCTGAAGCTAACAGTGAGAAGCATCCCGCGTAGCGGAGGGTCCGCGATAAATGCCAGTTTCTCGCCGAGGTTTGGACGATTGCTTCCAAAACGCAAGAGTAAGGAAAGTCATGCTGAACACTTATTCAAATAGAAGGCAGTTCCTCGGCGCGAGTGCTCTCGGCGGTCTTGGATTGCTGGCGGCAAGCCGGTTGAGCGCCAGCGATGCATCGACCTTGCCGCCGGTGCGAACGATCACCCGCGGCCCCAAGTTCCACTGGTTCGGCTATTACGACAAGCTCGAATTCGATCCCACGAATCGCTACGTGCTAGGCATGGAAGTCGGCTTCGAGCATCGTTCGCCGAAGCCGACCGACGTCATCCGCATCGGCATGGTCGATCTCCAGGACGGCGATCGGTGGATCGGACTCGGCGAAAGCTGCGCCTGGTGTTGGCAGCAGGGATGCATGCTGCAGTGGATTCCGGGGACAGAGTCGCAGGTTCTGTGGAACGACCGCGATGGCGATCATTTCGTCTGTCACATTCTTGACGTGCAGTCGCGCGAGCGGCGGACCATCCCTCATCCCGTCTACGCACTACATCCTGACGGCAAATCGGCGGTTTCGACGAGCTTTAGCCGACTGGCCGACGTTCGACCCGGCTACGGTTACGCCGGCGTTCCGGACCCGAATCGCGACAACCCCACGCCGACCGACGACGGCATCTGGCACGTCGATCTACAATCAGGCGACCGAAACCTACTCTTCTCAATCGCGCAGGTGGCAAGCTTTGGCAAGCCGCTCGCAACCATGGAAGGCGCCAAGCACAAATTCAATCACCTGTTGTACAACACCGACGGCTCGCGATTCTCGTTCCTGCATCGCTGGACCGGGCCCAAAGGGCGCGAAACGCGGATGCTGACGGCCAGACCGGACGGCTCGGACCTGCGCATCGTCGATGACAACGGACTGACGTCGCACTACTGGTGGCGCGATCCGCGGCATATCATCGCCCTCTCGAAGCAGCCGTCGCATGGGATGCGGTTCTACGTGTTCGAGGACGGCGGCGAGCAGCGAATCGAGGTCATCGGCGAAAACGCGATGACCTCAGACGGCCACGTCACCTACTTGCCTGGCAATAAGTGGATCCTCAACGACACGTATCCGCAGAGCGGCTATCAGCATCCGTTTTTGTACGATCCGAAGAACGATCGGAAAGTTCCGCTCGGCCATTTCGCCGCGCCGCCTGAGTACACGGGCGAATGGCGGTGCGATACCCACCCGCGTTTCAGCCGCGATGGCAAAATGGTGGTGATTGACGCCCCCGAGCCGGACAGCGGCCGTCAGCTTCATTTGATCGATATCCGCGGCATCGTGGGCTGAAAAGGCGATGTCGTTACGTCGATAGCAGCCCAGCTACGAACTGCTCCGACTCCGCCGATAAGGATTTGCGAAGGGGCCGTGAGAATGCTTCGCGAGTTTCAACTTATTCCTGACTACTGATCCCCCTCCCGTTTCAAAAAAGGCCGCCCCTTGCGGAGCGGCCTTCGCCTCTGCCTGTCCTGCCCCGTGCACGAACTCGCTCAAAAGTTCGTCGTGGTGATCTCTTCGCCCGCGCGCGTAACGAGCCGCGCATAATCGCGAATGTCGATGTCTTCACGAATGGGTCTCACCGAACCGTCGGCGAACGCGTGCAGGTTGACGCCCGAATGAAACGAATAGGGCTCGCTCGTGCCGTAAGTGTTCCAATAGGGGTCGGGGTAGCCGCGTTCCACCGCGTCAAAACCGTTGGTGCAATTGATCGCGCAGGGACCAAAAGGCTGAGTGCCGTCGTTCGATGAGCCGTCGATGTTTAGATCGGACGCCGGCCGAGCCCAACCGCCGCCTTGGAGGTGGGCGACCGTCTGATCACTGCTCACCAAAATGCCTTTCCGGTAGAGGAACGGTCGGCCGACGGACTCAGCAAAGAGCGTCGTGTTGGATAAACCATCGACGATATCCTTGAACTTCACCGTCGGATTGTTGTATTCCATCACGCCGGGAAAGTTGCCCTCGGAGGTCGTCGTGCCGGTGAGGTCTACGTAAGTCGGCGCCAGGTTCTTATCGACCCAGACCGTTGGCGAGTAATCGGTGATCGCATTGACGCTCGGATCCCAAGGTGATTTCTGCGGCTCGGCGTCCAGCCGGGTGGTATCCTCTGGGTCGGACGGGCAGATGAGCGTTTGGATCACGGCCTGCGACGCCCGCAAGTTGGCCAGATCGCTCCACGTCTTCGAGTGGTCGAAGATCTGGTAAACCTGTCCTTGCTCAAAATATGGCAGCATGAAATTAAGCGCCGAAATGCGCGGAGCTGAGGTTAAGCCGACTGGTCGCGTGCTAACCGGCGTCACCCGTTTCGCATCGTGATAGTTCTGCACGGCGAGGCCAAGCTGTTTGAGATTGTTCGCGCACTGGCCGCGCCGGGCCGCCTCGCGGGCGGCTTGTACTGCCGGCAAGAGCAGCGCGACCAATACGCCGATGATCGCGATTACGACCAGCAACTCAACTAACGTAAAAGCGGATTCTTTTCGAGACATGGGTTATTCCTTCCCTGAGAGAGTTTTTGTTGTTAATCGGTTCCGTTCAATGATGGGCCGAGCAATTGTCGCGAGTGTAGGCATCTCGCTGAAGCGAGATGGTTGCCTCTCGCGCAGCGAGAGGCCTACACTTGCGCAGCAGGAGTTTTGCCCTCTCAAAGCGGCGTCATCGCTAAAGCTTGATGGGCTTCAGCTCGTTGTCGCCGGCGGCGATGTGCACCACGACGCCCGACGTCTCCGGCGCGCCGAATTTGGGCGGTATCACGTTCGGCCCAGAGATCAGGTCATTGCCGTTCTTGATCGGCTTGTACCACTTGACCGTCAGCACGTAGTCGCCTTCGGGAGCGCCGTCGCCGCCGTTGAAGGTGGTCACGCGAAACGTGCCGTCCTTGCCGACGTTCGCCCGCGGAGCCGGCACATTCTCGATCGGCGCCTTCGGATGGAGCGTCAGCAAGGCGCCGTGGATCGGCTGGCCCTTGAAGGTGATGCTCCCTTTAGCTGGATGGGTGGCGACCTTCGACGCGGCTTTGCCGCAGCCGAGGGCCGACAGCGACACGAGTGCGGCGAGCATCGCTCCTCGCCGCACAGACGATGTAAGATTTCCCGTTTCGATACAATTTCGACTCATGATTGGGTTCCTTATTGCGACGGCGAACTGCGCCGTCAATGTTGACAGTTGTGTGGAACCCTCCCGTCGTCCGAGTCGGGCTGATTAATACGCAAGTGTGGGCCTCTCGCCGGAACGAGAGGCGACCATCTCGCTCCAGTGAGATGGCTACACTTGCCTCGCTGGTTCGCTTGCCTGGCGGCGAGTCCGCAATCGCTTCTTTTCTGTGCGATCGATCTGAATGATTACGCCGTCCTGCACGACGATGATCACCGACCCGAACCGCAAGCCTCGTAGCGACGCGGCGATCTCGCGAAGTTCATCGTCGGTCGGCATGCGGCCATTGATGGCAGCGGATGATGCGGTCTCAGTCATAATGGTCTTCGGTGATGTGGAACTAGCCGCGGTTCGCAATCCAATCGTTGGGTTCATACGGCAACTTCCGGGATAAATACGCGGGCGTTCTTCGGATATAAATGAACGAGCTCACCTTCCGCCAAGGCCAGTTGGTTGAACTCCTCAAGACTAAGATCCACGATCACCGTTTCCCCCGATTCGCGCTGGAGGGTCACCCGGGCAAAGGCGCCGGCTGAATTTGTGCGAACCACGCGGGCCGGAAAGCTAGGCTTGCCATTCGACTTGCGGCGGATGTCGAACTCGTGCGGGCGCATGTACACGGTCGCCGGCCGGGCTGCTTCGTCTTTGTATGACGGATAATCAACGGCCAGGCCGCCGATTTCCGCCTTTCCCTGCCGTACGCGGCCGTGGAAGACGTTTACCTGACCGAGGAACTTCATTACGAACTCGGTCTTCGCCTGATGGAACACCTCGTGCGGAGCGCCTTCCTGTTCGATCTTCGCGTTGTTCATGACTACGACTCGGTCGGCCACTTCGAGGGCCTCCTCCTGGTCGTGCGTCACGAGCACGCTGGTGATGTGAATTTCCTCGTGCAGCCGCCGCAGCCAGGCTCGCAGCCCTTGCCGTACTTTCGCGTCTAAGGCGCCGAACGGCTCGTCTAAGAGCAGCACCTTTGGCTCGACAGCCAGCGCCCGCGCGAGCGCTACCCGTTGACGCTGGCCGCCGGAAAGCTGCGACGGATACCGCTTGCTGAACTGCTGCAACTGAACTAGTGATAGCAGCCGCTCGACGCGGTCGCGAATCTCCTCCTTTGCCGGCCGATCGCGCCGCGGCCGCACCCGCAATCCAAACGCGACGTTCTCAAACACCGTCATGTGCCGAAAGAGAGCGTAATGCTGAAACACGAATCCCACGCGCCGCTCGCCGACGCCTCGACTGGAGACATCCTCGCTATGAAAGCGGATCGACGCGTGCGGATGCTGATCGGGCGCCTCGAGCCCCGCAATGATGCGCAGCAGCGTCGTCTTGCCGGAGCCCGAAGGCCCGAGTAGTGCGACCAGTTCGCCGTCGTTAATCCGCAGGCTTACGTCGTCCAGCGCCTTAAAATGACCGAATGATTTCGAGATATGCTCGACTTCAATGCTCATGGGTTTATGACTCCAGTGTTCTGGTCGATCTTCAGCGTCCCAATCGCGCCGAATCGATGTGTTACCTATTCCCTGCATCGATTACTCACTAGCCGGAGGGCCACGCCCTCCGGGTCCGGGACGTTGACCACGCAGACGTGGCCCCCGCGGTCCGGCTCATTGTTGCGACGTTGTTGGGCGCGTTCACGAACTCTCCGACACCGCGGCGGCTTCGTAATCTCGCCGCACCTTCCACTCGACTGCCGATTTAATCGCCAGCGTCACCAACCCCAACAGTGCCAGCAGCGACGCCACCGCCGACGCGGCCACGAAGTTGTATTCGTTGTAAAGCGTTTCCACATGCAGCGGCATGGTGTTCGTCTTGCCGCGCAAATGACCGGACACAACGGCGACGGCGCCGAACTCACCCATCGCCCGCGCGTTGGCGAGAATCACGCCGTACAACAACGCCCACTTGACGTTTGGCAGCGTCACCTTCATGAACGTCTGCCAGCCCGACGCGCCCAGGGATGTCGCGGCTTCCTCTTCTTCGGTCCCCTGCTCTTGCATCAATGGGATCAGCTCGCGGGCCACGAACGGGAACGTCACAAACACCGTCGCCAGTACAATGCCAGGCACGGCGAAAATTACCTGGATGTTGTGCTCCGACAGCCAAGCACCCACCCAGCCCTGCATGCCGAAGACCAACACATAGATCAATCCTGACACGATGGGCGACACGGCAAACGGCAGGTCGATCAGCGTGATCAACAGGCTTTTACCGCGAAACTGAAACTTCGTAATCGCCCAAGCCGCGGTCAGGCCAAACGCCGTATTCAGCGGCACGGAAATGGCCGCGGCCAGCAGCGTTAGCCGGATGGCCGCGATCGCGTAGCGATCGCTGAAGCTCGCAAAGTACACCCTCACGCCTTCGCGGAACGCCTCGGCAAATACCGAGGCCAGCGGCACGAACAACAGCAGCGCGAGGAACAGGACGGTGACGGTGATGCACGCCAATCGCACCCAGGGCTTCTCTTCGGTCGCCGCCTTTAGTCGCGGACGGGCGTGCGCCCAATTGGACGCTTCAAAACCGGTTGTCGTTAGCGCCAGTTCCATGCTAGACGGCTCCTTGATAACGGCGGCCGGCGTAGTGCTGGATGCCGTTGATTACCAGTAGCAAGACAAACGACGCGAGCAGCATCACCAGTGCAATCGCCGTGGCCCCCGCGACATCGTGCTGACCGAGCTTCTCGACAATAAGCAGCGACGTGATCTCGGTTTTCATGGGCATATTGCCTGCGATAAACACCACCGAGCCGTATTCGCCAATGGCTCGCGCGAACGACAGGGCAAACCCCGTGAGCAGCGCCGGCAACACGGTCGGCACGATGACCCGCCAAAAAGTTTGCCAGCGACTGGCGCCGAGGCTGGCGGCCGCTTCTTCGCCATCGCGCTCCAGGTCCGACAGGGCCGGCTCCAGCGTGCGCACGACGAACGGCAGACCGATGAATACCAGGGCGATGGTGATTCCTAAGGGCGCGAACGCCACTTTGATTCCAAGGGGTTCTAGATAGCGGCCGATCCAGCCGTGCTTTGAATACACGGTCGTCAGAGCGATCCCGGAAACGGCGGTTGGCAACGCAAACGGTAAATCAACCAGCGCATCTACCAGCTTGCGGCCGGGAAACCTGTATCGAACGAGCGTCCACGCGACGACGAATCCGAAAACCACGTTCACCAGCGCGGCGATCAGCGACGCGCCAAAGGTGAGTCGGTACGATGCCACGACACGCGGATTGGATACCGCCTTCCAAAACTGTTCCCCACTCATGCCGGCCGATTTCACGAACAACGCCGCCAGCGGCACGAGCACGATCAGGCTGAGGTACAACAACGTGTAGCCCATCGTCAGCCCGAAGCCGGGCAGGACGTTCCGCTTGATTCCTTGCGGTTTAGCCATTGCATTACCTGCGCTTTTGAGCGGCGTGGGCGGCACGCCTGAGTTTTCGAAGGGCGTGGTCCTGTGGGTGTTAGCCACGTCCTTTGAAAGAGCTCAGGACATGCCTCCCGTCGTGCGGCTACTTTTTTGCGCTGTTCGCCTCCTGGATGAAGTCGAACGTGCCGCCGTCGCTGAAGTGTTTGGCTTGAGCTTGCTTCCATCCGCCGAAAACTTCGTCGATCGTAAAGAATTTGACGTCGGCAAACTGCTTCAGAAGCTCTTTGTCCACGTAGTTTGGCTCGCTGGGGCGATAATAATTCTTGGCAATAATCTGTTGGCCTTCCGGTGAGTACAGGAATTGCAAGTAGGCCTTGGCGGCTTCCGTGGCGTTGTGAGCCGAGGCATTCTTATCGATGACCGAGACAGGCGGCTCGGCAAGAATGCTGATCGGCGGAGTAACGATCTCGACCTGGTCGTTGCCGGTCTTCTTGATGGCGAGCAGGGCTTCGTTTTCCCAGCTGAGGAGCACATCGCCGATGCCGTTTTGCATGAAGGTGGTCGTCGATTCGCGGGCCCCGCTGCCCAGCACCGGCACGTGGGCATAAAGTTGCTGCACAAAGGCGCGGGCCTTGGCTTCGTCCTGGCCGTTCTTTCGCAAGGCGTGACCCCACGCGGCAAGGTACGCCCAGCGGGCGCCGCCTGAGGTTTTCGGATTGGGCGTGATCACTTCGACGCCTTCCCTTACCAGGTCTTCCCAGTCCTTGATCTGCTTGGGATTGCCCTTGCGCACGAGGAAGACGATCGTCGAGGTGTACGGGCAACTGTTGTTCGGCAGCCGCTTCTGCCAATCCTCGGGCAGGAGCTTGGCGCTCTTGGCGATTTCCTCAATGTCGGGCGACAGGGCCAGTGTCACCACGTCCGCCTTAAGTCCGTCGATCACGGCGCGGGCTTGCGTGCCCGAGCCCTGGTGCGATTGGTCGAAGCTGACATCCTGTCCAGTTTCTCGCGTCCAATATTTCGCGAACGCTTCGTTGACTTCCTGATACAACTCGCGCGTCGGGTCGTAGGAGGCATTGGTCAGCGTGATGGCGGGTTTTTCCTTCGACGATGAGCTTGTGAAGCCCTGCGCGGAATTGCTGGAGGCGCCGCAGCCGGCAGTCACGATCAGCAAGCCGATGACGCCAAAAGCGGCGCTTGCTTTGAGGACCATGGGCGATTTCCTTTCGAGCGGTAGAGAACGTACCGTTTCATACGCGAGATCATGGCGGCCCAAATGCAGGACGCGTGCCGAATGGTCAATGTGTCTGTAACATGTTATTTGAAAATGATTTACAGCTTTTTGGCACGAGCGATGGTAGCTGAACCCGTTAAATGACATCACCTATAGCCGTGGTATATGGTAGTATTCTAATAAATAATCGTGGAACTCGGCTTAGGTGCGTGCCAATGGAACCGTTTCAAGAGGTCCTCTTATCCGTGTGGCGCGAGGCGTGCCAGCACATTGAGATCAGTGAGTCGGCGGCCGGCATTGCGGAGTTGCTTCGAGCGCATGTGCCGCTGGAGAGTTTGCTAATTGAGCGAATCGTGGCCGAGCACCACGTAATCGCAACTGTGGCCGTGGCGCCGCAGCGCGTCAGGGCGAGCGTCAGCGGCAGCCGCGAGTGCTCATCCGC
>JAICUM010000561.1 GCA_025935855.1 Pirellulales bacterium
CCTGACACTGCCTTCACTGAGTCGCCTGTTCGAAACGCCGACTCCCTCCCGAAGAATTTGATAGCCTTGATGGAAGTGACCAACTCCAAAACCCACTGGATGCAGCCCGGCGACTACAACGTCGCCGACCTCCTCGCCGCCACCGGCAACCTCGGCGACACCGTTCACGGCGTCCTCAAAGACCGCATCCACGTCCTTTTCGCCGACGGCGAAGTCTGGGCTCTTTCGACGAAGACGCCAATGGACGCCGTAAAGCCGTTCCTCACGATCACCGCCGCCAAAACCGCCAACCGCGATAGCCTCGTCCCCTACCGCGCGGATTGATAACCTTTACGACCTGTTCCTTAAATCGCACCGAGCGGCTTAACGGCTGCTTGCACGGGGGGCGAAAGTGGCGTACAATTTGTACGCATGAAGCGCGTCATCAGCGTTAAACGCTTACGCGAGTTTTGGCAGCGACACCCTGACGCTGAGACGCCCCTGCGAACTTGGTATCGCATCGCCATGAAGGCCGCTTGGCGACGCCTGCCGGACGTTCGCGCCGACTACCCTCACGCCGATGCCGTCACTGTCGCCAGCGGCCGGACCGTCACCGTATTTAACATTGCCGGCAACAAGTATCGTTTGATTGTCGATCTTTTGTATGGGCCGCAAATCATCTATGTGTGCACAGTCCTGACGCACGCTGAATACTCGAAGGGCCGCTGGAAGGACCAACTATGACCGTTCGCCAAGCCAAAGCCCTCGGCCGCAACGACATCCCTGGCCGATTTGTCGACTTGGTCGCGCTGCTCCCGCCACACGTCATCCGCGACGAGGCGGACTACGACGCCGTCATCGAGCTCTTGGACAAACTCCTCGCGCGTCCCAAACTGACCAAGGGCCAATCCGAATTCTTCGAGACCTGGACCGTGCTCGTCGCCGCCTACGAACGCGAGCATCACCCAATTGACTCGGAAGAAATCACCGGTCTCGACGCGCTGCGGCACTTGTTGGCCGAAAACGAAATGACAGCCTCCGACCTAGGCGAGCTGCTGGGCAACCGCTCGCTCGGCTCGAAAATCCTCCGCGGCGAGCGCGAGCTGAGCAAAACCCACCTCCGCATCCTGGCGGACCGCTTTAAAGTCGAGGCAGGGCTTTTTCTGTAACCATTGCTTCGCCGGTAGCAAAGCTCATCCGCCCTTGCCGCACTTTTCGCCCCCCAAGTAAGATTAACCATCCCCCGCGACCGGAGCCCACGGACGCGCCCGCCGTCGCTCGAATACTCCCCCCAATCGGATACCAAGGGAATGGCCCAACCAGTTCTCCGTCGGCTCCTCTTCGGCGCTGCTATCACCGCGCTCGTCGCCGCGCATGCCTCGGCCCAGCTTCCCGGCCTCGGCAGGTCGCCGCTGCTCGGCGGCCGCCTGGGCGGAACCCTCGGCGCCAGCGAAAGCCGGGTCACGCTCAAGGCCGAGTTCACCGAGCCAGCCGGCGACAGTTCCGCGTTGCTGTTCATCACGGCCGAGATCGCCCCCGGCTATCACGTGTACGCCATCGACCAGGGCAAAACCGCGGATGGCGAAGGGCCGAAGGAGACCACCATCTCCATCGCCGAGGGCCAGCCGGTGAAGCTTCTCGGCCCGTTCAAGGCGATCCAGCCGCCGCAGACGCACATCGACCAAAAAGCGTGGCCGGGCCTTGAAATGCGCGAACACGTGGACGAGGTCACCTGGTACGCTCCCATTGAACTCGCGGCGGACGCGAACGCGGCGGACCTTGTCATCAATGGAGCGCTCTCGGGCTCCGCCTGCGACGAAAGCTCCTGCGTCATGCTGAACCTTGAGTTCGCCGCCCACGCCGGCACCGGCATGCCCATCCCGCCGCCCACTGCGGCTGCAGAGCAAACGCCCGCCTCGCACGGCTCGCTGCTCACCGTCGCCCTCTACGGGCTTCTCGGGGGCCTCATTCTGAACCTCATGCCTTGCGTCCTGCCGGTGATCGGCCTGAAGGTCCTCTCCTTCGCCGAGCAGGGCGGCCGCGCCCGCGCTAAAGTCTTTCGGCTCAACCTCGCCTACGTCGCTGGCCTCTTGAGCGTGTTCCTCGTTCTCGCTACGCTCGCCGCCGGCGTCCAGCTTGGCATCGCAAACGAATCGCTCGGCTGGGGCGAGCTATATACGAAGCTGCCGTTCAAAGTCGCCATGACGGCGCTCGTTTTTGCCATGGCCCTCAGTTTCCTTGGCGTTTGGGAAATTCCGATTCCCGGGTTTGCATCGTCGCACCATGCGATGGAACTCTCCCGCCAGGAGGGCCCGTTCGGCGCCTTTTGCATGGGCGTCTTCACGACGCTGCTGGCCACGCCCTGCAGTGGACCATTTCTTGGACCAGTCTTTGGATATACGCTGAGCCAGCCGCCAGGCGTCACCTATCTCGTGTTCGGTTCGGTGGGCGTCGGCATGTCGCTGCCGTACTTGCTGATCGGCGCTTTTCCATCGCTGGTGAGCTGGCTGCCGAAGCCGGGCCAGTGGATGGAGACGCTCAAGCATCTCCTGGGCTTCGTCCTGCTCGCCACGGTCGTCTGGCTGTTTTCAACGCTCGGCGCCGACTACTTCATCCCCACCCTGGCAACCCTGTTTGGCATTTGGTTCGCCTGCTGGCTCATCGGCTATGTACCGGCCTACGCGCCCATGAAGAGCCGCGTGGCCGCGTGGGTGGGCGGCGTCGTTGTCGCCTCGCTCGTGGGTTTCATTTCCTTTGTCGCGCTGGCGCCGAGCGAATCGGAACTTCCCTGGCAGCCCTACTCGCCCCAGGCGCTCGCCGCGGCCCGCGCCGAGGGAAAAACGGTGCTCGTGGATTTCACCGCCAACTGGTGCTGGACCTGCAAGACGAACTCGAAGTTCGCGATCAATCGCAAACAGGTGAAGCAGCTTGTCGAAAAGAACGACGTCGTCACGCTGCTAGCCGACTGGTCCGACCAGAACGACACGATCAAGCAAGCCCTCGCCGAGCTCAACAGCCGCAGCATTCCGCTCCTGGCTATTTACCCCGCCGACCCGTCGCGCGAGGTGATCGTCCTGCCGGATCTGCTCACGCCCGGTAAAGTCCTCGAAGCCTTAGATCAAGCCGGCCCCTCGCTCGATCAACCGAACGCCGCCATGGCCAACGAAACGAGCGCGGCGCCCTTCGAGCAAGCCGACGCCGCCGCCCCCGAAGCCCCCGAATTCGGCGCCATGCCCACCGACACCGCGGTTCGGTA
>JAICUM010000205.1 GCA_025935855.1 Pirellulales bacterium
ACCTTGCGGACCAGCTCGACCACATCCACCGATTGCCGATCAAGCCGCGGCGGGCGGGCGAAGAGCATCAAATCCGAGATCATCTCATGCGCGCGGAGCGCCTGGTGATGAATCGCCTCCAAAGCGCGACGGCGTTCCGGATCACGCTCGTCGCGGAGCAGGGTCTGGGCGCGAGCGGAAATGTTGGCCAGGGGGTTGTTGATCTCGTGGCTCGCGCCATAGGCCAGCTCTTTCAGCGCGTCGAGCTTAGCCCGCTCGAGCCGGCGTTCGAACTCGCCGTCGGCGTCGTTCACTTCGTCGCCGGCTGCTCAACATCCAGCAGTTGGCACACATGGCCCACGAGCTGTTCGACGTCGAATGGCTTCTTCATGAAGTCGTCGGCACCCGCGTCGCGAAGCTCCTGAATCTTTTCCTGCTCGACCATGCCTGAGATGCAGATGATCCGCACGTCGTCCATCGTCTTGTCGCTGCGGACGAGGTTGCAGACCTCTTTGCCGTTGATGTCCGGCAGCATGATGTCGAGCACCACGAGGTCGGGGCGGAATTCCTTGATCATCATGCCGGCGCCGAATCCATTGTTCACGCTGCGGATGTCGAACCGCCCGTCGCGCTTCAGGGCGTCCACGATCAACTCGACCAAATCCTCATCGTCATCCACGACGAGAATCTTCCGCTTGCCGCTGTCGAGGGCATCGGTCGGGATGCCGTTGTCCCGCATGAAGGCGTAAAGCTGGTCCCGCGGGATGCGGCGGAAGCGGCTGCCGGGGACGCGGAAGCCCTTCAGTTGGCCGGAGTCGAAGCAGCGGATGATCGTCTGCTGGCTGACCTTGCAAATCTTGGCGGCCTCGCCCGTGGTGAAAACGGTCTTCATGAACCACCTCTCTCCTTAGCCGTGGTTGCGTCCCGGCCGGAACCGGGACTTGGCGGCCGGGCGTGAGGCAAAGCCCCAGCCGACCGGTTCTCCATGCTTTCTGTGACTCGGCGGCGACCACGCTCGGTCGCATTTTCCCGGAACCCCCGCGATGCGTATGTCGCCTGAAATACCGGCCGCAACTCAAATGTGCGAGGCTATTTAGACGGCAACGTCATCCATGCCTGCCGAAGTTTCCTGGATTGCCAACTGCGGGAATTATAACGGGGCTAAAAAGTGAGTCAACATCGGTTTGATTGGCGTAACCGCTTGGCAATTAAGAGTTTATCGAACTGCAGGCGTGCGGCGAGGTGCGCGTCTGCCTGCTTCTGCTGGTGTGAAGATTGGCAATCCGCAAAGAAGAGGTTCTTGTCCGAAAGGCCGTAGGTCCCTTCTGCCGGAAGGGACCTGAAGCACAGCGAAGCCTTTTCCGGTGGCAAAGGTCCCGCTCGGCAAGCGGGACCTACCGGCTCGCTCCCTTGCCTTCCAGGTGAACCATCACCAGGGCAATATCCGCCGGCGTGATGCCGCTGACGCGGCTGGCTTGCGACAGATCGACCGGCCGCACGCGGCTGAGCTTTTCGCGAGCCTCGGCGCGGAGATGGAGAATGCGGCCATAATCGAAACTCGATGGAATGCGCTTGGCCGCGAGCCGATGCTGGCGTTCGACTTCCACTTCCTGCCGGGCGATGTAGCCGGAGTACTTGATGTCGCAGATGACCTGGTTGATCGCGCCGGCCGAGGCGTCAGCCAGCTCGGGCTGGATTTGCACAAGCTCGGACCACTCGACTTCCGGCCGGCGGAGGCGCTGAGCGAGCGACAGGCCGTCGCGGCGGGTCGTCTCAATGAGCGCGGTAAGCCGGGCAACCTCGGCGAGTTTGGCTTGCAACCGGTCGAACCGCGCCGCATCCGTTAGACCGAGCTCATATGCTAGCGGCGTGAGGCGGCGATCGGCGTTGTCCTGCCGGAGCAGCAAGCGATACTCGGCCCGGCTGGTGAACATGCGGTAAGGCTCATCGACGCCACGGGTAACCAGGTCGTCGATGAGCACGCCGATGTAAGCCTGATCGCGCGTCAGCACGAGAGGCTCTCGGCCCTTGAGCGCCAGGGCCGCATTGGCGCCGGCGATGAGCCCCTGGGCGGCGGCTTCCTCGTAGCCGGTGGTGCCGTTGATCTGGCCGGCGAAGAACAGACCGGCGACATGTTTTGATTCGAGACTGGGCTGTAGCTGGTCTGGCGGCGCGTAGTCGTATTCCACGGCGTAGCCATAGCGCATGATTTCGGCCCGTTCCAACCCAGGGATGAACCGAAACATGGCGTCCTGCACGTCCCGCGGCAGGCTGGTCGAGACGCCGTTCACGTATACTTCGCGCGTGTTGCGGCCTTCAGGTTCCAGGAATAACTGGTGCTGCGTCTTGTCGGCAAAGCGGACGATTTTGTCCTCGATCGACGGGCAATAACGGGGGCCGCTGGAGGTGATCTGCCCGCTGTACATCGGGGCGCGGTGCAGGTTCGCGCGAATCAGGTCGTGCACCGCTTGGTTTGTGTAGGTGATGTAGCAGGGAAGCTGCTCGACTTCGAGGCGATCCGTGAGGAACGAAAAGGGCTGCGGCTGGTCGTCGCCGGGCTGAAGCTCCGTGCGGTTGTAATCTATCGTGCGGCCATTAAGCCGCGGCGGCGTGCCGGTTTTAAAGCGATCCAGGCGGATGCCGACGCGCTGAAGGGCGGCGCTGATGCCGGCGGAGGTGCCCTCGCCACCGCGGCCGCCGGGCGTCTTCGCCTCGCCGGTGTGCATGAGCGCCTGCAGGAACGTGCCGGTGGTGAGCACCACGGCGCGAGCGCGGTACACGGCGTCGCCGCGAACGCGGACGCCGACGATTCGTGGGAATGACGGGTTCGGGGTTCGGGGTTCAGGGTTCACAAAAGATTGGTCTCCGTCCTGAACCCTGAACCCTGAACCCTCATCGACCAGCAAATCTTCCACCACCTCCTGGCGCAAACTCAAGTTCGGCTGCTCTTCGACAAGCCGCTTCACCTCCGCCTGGTACAGCTTCTTATCAGCCTGCGCCCGCGGGCTGTGCATCGCTGGGCCCTTGCGGCGGTTGAGCATCCGAAACTGAATGCCGGTGGCGTCGATGGCTCGGCCCATGGCCCCGCCCAGGGCGTCGATCTCGCGGACGATCTGGCCCTTGCCCACCCCGCCGATGGCCGGGTTGCAGCTCATCTGTCCGACGGTGTCGCAGTTCGTGGTCAGCAGCGCCGTTTTGGCTCCCATCCGCGCTGCCGCTAGGGCCGCCTCCGTCCCGGCATGGCCGGCGCCGACGACGAGGACGTCGAATTCATAGATGCTGGAAGCCATCGATTCAGCGTATCGAGCCGTTCCTGGGAAGCAACCGCGCAGCGTCAGGTTTAAGCGATGGCCACGACGTGTTAGACTCTATTGGCTGAGAATTCCCCTAACTGGCCCAGTGCTATGGCCTCGGTTCTGGACAACGTCGCGGTGCGTGAAGCGGCTCTGCCGATCTCGTTCGAGCAGTACCACAAGCTCGGCGAGGCAGGTATCATCCCGCAAAACACCGAGCTGCTGCACGGGGTGATTCTCGAAAAGACGGTCAAGTCGCCGGAACACAGTTGGCTGGTCCAGCGGCTAGTTGATTGGCTGCGCGACGGCCTGTCGAGCGGGTGGCTCGTCCGGCAAGAGCAACCGTTGACCATTGAAGATTCGGAGCCGGAGCCTGACATCGCGGTCGTCAAAGGCTCCGCGGAAGACTTCCGGCGCGGCCATCCCCGAACGGCGGCCCTCGTGATCGAGGTGGCCATTTCTTCCGAAGCCATCGATCGTGAGAAGGCGGAAGTTTACGCAGCCGCCGGAGTCAGCGAGTACTGGCTGGTGCTTCCCCAGCTCAAAGCGATCGAGGTCCATGGGACGCCCTCGGATCGCTGTTTCGGCCGGCAAGAGATTTTTCGCCCTGGGGTCGCGATTAAGCCAACCGAGCTTCCAATTGGCCACCTGTCACTGACGGAACTCTTCGAGGAATAGCTGGCGACCGTAACAACGGGCGCCGGTTTTCGCTTGCCAGATAGGCCACGAACTGCAAAGCACGAGTCGCCGTATCCACGTTGGGCGGGGCAGGGCGGGCCGGTTACAATGTCGGGCCGCCGATGGCGAATACCGCTTCGGACGACCTTTTAGGGAGAACAAACATGGCACGCGGCGTTCGAATCGCTTTTGCTATCATCGCGTTTATCGCCGTGGGGCGGCTTACTGGCGGCGTCGCCCAGGCTCAGCCGTCGTCCGGCGGGCTCTTTTCCGGAGGGGTTCCCACCGTCGGGCCGGGCATGGTCTGGTCGGACGAAGTCTGGTTCCAGGATTGGAAGATTCAGAAGAACGCCGTCATCGGCCATTATCGGCTGGTTGACCCCGACATGCGGCGGCACGCCTTTGGCACCTTTGAGACATGCCTCTCGAAACTGAACCAAATCAAGAGCGAACAGCAATTTCCGCCCACGCCGAAGCACATTGTCATCGTCATGCACGGCCTCGGCGCCCCGCCGAAGTTCATGGAAGGCATGGTGAGCTATCTGCGCGACAAGGGAAACCTCGCGGCCATCAACATCGGCTATCCCTCCACCATGGAGGACATTGATTCTTACGCCGCGTCGCTCGAAAGCGTCATCCGCCACCTGGAGGGCGTCGAGCAGATCGACTTCGTCGCCCACAGCATGGGCAACATTGTGATTCGCCGGTACCTGGCGAACATGGAGCGGCTCGCCGCCGACATGCGGCCCAAGGTGAAGTATGGCCGGATGGTGATGATCGCACCGCCGAATCACGGGGCGGAGCTCGCCGATAAATTCGCCGACAACAAGCTGGTTGGCATGCTGGCCGGCAAGCCGCTTGAGCAACTCGCGCCGTCGCGCGGCTGGCCGGATTTGGAGAAGCAGCTCGCCACGCCTAAGTTTGAATTCGGCATCATCGCCGGCGGCAAAGGGGACGATGAGGGGTACTTATCGGCGATTCCTGGCGACGACGACTCACTGTTGAGCGTCGCCACGACGAAGCTGGCCGGCGCGACGGACTTCATTCAGATCGCCGGGCTGCATCAACTCATGCCGCAGTACAAGGAGGTGCGCGCCGCGACGCTGAATTTTCTGCTGCACGGCTATTTCGTATCGCCGCAAGCGAAGCAACCGATCGTGACGGTGGCGGCGCGATAATCGGGAGGGCGAGGCTCCTGCCGAGCCGCGACGCGGGTACACGCTTCTGGCTCAGCAGGAGCTTCGCCCTCCCATCTCAGCGCGCGGTCTAGTGGAAGATCCCGCCGCGTTGCCAGGCTCGACCTGGAACCGGAATCAAATCGCGCACCGGTCCCTCGCCGCCGCCAAACGGCCCGCGTGGCCCCGCCGGCGCCTGGCCGCCGGTCGCTCCAGGCTGAGTCCCTTGCGTCGCCGCGGCCTGGCCGTTCGCGCAATCGCGGCATGCCGGGAACGCGATGCAGCACAGCGCGTTCATAAAGCGAGCGCTCGCCAGGTGCGGCTCGATGTAATGGCTCTCGCCCACGTCGGCCGTGAGCGTTTGCTGGCAAAGCTTGTGGGCATGCTCGCCCAGGCAGTTCGCGTCGATGCCCGTGACGCCGGTCGCCTTGCGGCAGCGGAAGCTGATCTCCGGCCAGCGGCGTAGCGTGCTGTCGGTGGCGTTACGCGTGACGTACACCTTCTCGGCCGCGATGAATGACTGGCCATAGCGCCCGCCGAGGCACATGGCGTCGTTGTCGAAGGCGCCGGAGACGATCGCCAGGCGGAAGTTCGCCCGCTCGACCGGCTGAGCGCCCGCCAGCGAAAGGCAACGCAGTTCGCCGCCGCCAATGTAGTGGGCGCACACCGCCGCCATAATGCCGCCGTACGAGTGGCCGCCGACGGTGACGCGCTGCTGCATGCTCATCCGCTGCACGAGCTTGGCCATATAGTAGCCTTGATACTCGGCATACACTAACTTGATGTGCAAATTCTTCTCCACCACCACCCGCGGACGAATGATCGGCCGCTTGTAAACAACCTGCGCGGGCCACGACCAGAAGATCAGGCGCTTCTTGCCGGGGCAGCAGCGCATTTTGTTGTACACTTCCCAGCACTGCTCCATGGCGCCTTTGTGCTGCAGCGTGTTGCCGTGGGCGAAAATCAGCGACGGCATGTTCCCTTCCTGGGCGATCAGCGAGTCCCAGGTTTCGGACACGAACATGCAGCACGCGGGGTCATAACGCTTCACGCTGATATGCTCGAAGGCCTCGTCCAGATTGCAGCACTTGTTCACACACCGCGTGTTCACGAGCCACAGCTCGGGCGGCTCGTTGCAGCAATCCAACCGGCAATTATTAAGATCGCACTCGTCGCACTGGTCCGGCGTGCAGTACTGCGCGGAGGCGACCGAAACGAGCGAAACCGCGAGCAGCGCGGCGACGGAGAGTTTCGCGAACGTCCTGCGCGAACATTCGCAAGTTAAAGCGGCGCTATTCTTAACATTCATGCCCGAGCATCCGTGCTGTTGGCGTAACGAGACCGCGACCCATTGACCTGATCCGGTCTTACGTAGTGACAGTCGGCGCCGGCGCCGCAGGCAGTTCAGGCGCCAGCACTAAAATGCGGCGCGTATCGGACCGCTCGATCCGCAAAGCGGGGCAAGCCGGGCAAGGTTGACGGCTGATGCGGTCTGCATTGACGGCCCGCGCGCCATTCAGCCGATGCTACCCGCATTGCCGGAACAACCGATTCCGCTCGAGCTTCTCGACGGCGCCTGATCGCTGACCTTGCTATGGAAGTAGCCCGCATGCGAACGAGCCTCATCCTGCGAGCGGCGATCGGCTGCGGCGTGCTCCTAGTCGCCGGTGCGGGGAATCTGTCCGCCAACGCCGCGGAGCAACTTCCGTCGCTCTCGGCGGCGATCAATTCTGACAGCGCCCAGCTTTGGCCAACCGCCGAGGGGCCATCGATGATCGTCGGACCCGTGGCGGCGGGCGATCCCCTGGCCCCGATTCCGATGAACGACGCGGACCTGGCCGCCGAAGCGGCCGCCGCGGGTGGGGCGCCGTGCAGCTCATGCGGCGGCGCCCGGGGCCCCGGCTTTTACAATCGCTGCGGCTGCAATCCGAGCGTCTTCCCTTGGATTCGCGGCCCCGGCAATTGCGACAACTGGTGCGTTGGCCCGCACTGGGACGTTCAGCTCGACGGCATGTTCATCCACCGAGACAACGCCAACTGGTCGAGCGTCGTGAACAACGTCGGACTGACGCCGTCGCTGTTGGATCAGTTCGACTATGGCCCCGGCGTGCGGCTCTTTGCGACCGGTTACAACTACACCAACTACGGAGTGCAAGTCGGCTACGAAGGCGTAAATGACTTCCGCGCGAACGCGCTCTTCCCGGGCCAGTCGATTTCGTATGATTCCTCGCTCAACTCGATTGAAGCGAACGTCATGCGACGCACGCCGAGCCAGTTCAAAGTTTTCGCCGGCGCCCGCTTCATCGATTTCCGTGAGGACTACGACAACCTGAACACCACGACGAGCGATTCCAATCGGTTCATCGTCGAAAACCAGCTCATGGGCTTTCAGATCGGCGCGCTGCGCGACGCCTGGCAGCTCAACAAATGGCTCAGCCTGGAACCGTATGGCAACGCCGGCGCGTACTTGAACAACTTCAAGCGCGAGGATCTCGCATTCGTCGGCAGTGCCCGTACCGACGCCGTCGGCCGCTTTACGGAAATGGCGTTCGTCGGCGAGGCCGGCCTAAACGCGATTGTGCGCATCAATCGCTGCCTCGCGCTGCGGGCCGGGTATCAGGCGATGGTCCTGGACCGCGTCGGCCAGGCCTTGGATGCATCGCTCGCGCCGGGGCTGAATCCGCAGAACGTGGTGGTCCAGGGGGCGCGGTTTGGCGTTGAATATCGTCGCTAAACAGTCTCAGCAAGTGTAGTCATCTCGCGGAGCGAGAGGGCTACACTTGGGCTATTCCTCCGCGGCCGCGGCGCGGCTTTCGGCGCGAATGTTCAGCATTTCGACCGATAAGGAAAATGCCATCGCGAAGTAGATGTATCCCCGCGGCACGTGCGTGTGCAGGCCTTGGGCTATAAGCACGACGCCATTGTGAATAAAAAACGACAGCGCCAGCATCTTCACGCTCGGGTGGTTGTTCACGAACCGCGCGATCGGCCCGCTGAACACGATCATGACGGCGATCG
>JAICUM010000596.1 GCA_025935855.1 Pirellulales bacterium
GCAGGAAGCCGAGGAACACGGTCGAAGCCAGCGACGGCACCAGCGGATCGACAATGCACAGCGATCCCAGCACCACCAGGGCGATGCCCAACAGCAAAAAGCACCACCACTGGTCGCTGAGCGAATGAAACTCGTGCGTGCGAACGGAAGTCGGCGAGCTGAGCGGCGAAGACATGGCAAAGCCTCATCGGATAAGTGGAGAAAAATGTCCAATCCGCTTGACGCCCCCATGCTAGCACAATCTGCCAGCCCATAGCTAGCACTGCTAGCACAAATGTACAGCCTCCGGCGCCGAACCTGCTGACTTTTCCGCCAGCGAACCACTGTGCGCGTTGGTTCGTCTAGATAGAATGGAATATATACGCACGTACACGTTTGGAGCACGGACGTGGTTCGAGCCGCCAAGAAGACGAAATCCCCGACCAAGGCCGCCCAAGCGCAGGTCGTCACGAACGAGCAAATCGCCGAAACGCTCGTCGAAATCGCCGACAAGCTCGAACGCCAAGGCGCCAATCCGTACCGCGTGCGCGCCTATCGCCAAGGCGCCGAGACCGTCCGCCACTGCGAACGTCCGCTGCAGGTCATCCTCGCCGAGAAGGGCGTTCGCGGCCTGCTGAAGCTCCGCGGCATCGGCGATTCGCTCGCCAACGCCATCGAGCGAATCATCCACGCCAAAAAAATCCCCCTCTTGGAACGCCTCCGCGGCGGCGGCGCTCCCGAACGCCTCTTCTCGACCGTCGCCGACATCGGCCCGAAGCTCGCCACGCGCATCCACGAAGACCTCGGCATCTCGACCCTCACCGAGCTTGAGGCCGCCTGCTGGGACGGCCGCCTGCAGCGCGTCCCCGGCATGGGGCCGAAGCGCGTCCGCGCCGTGCGCGAATCGCTCGCCGGCCGTTTTCACCGCGCCGCCGAACGCCCCAAAGACATCACGCCGCTGCCGCCGGAAGACGAGCCGCCGGTCGATGAGCTGCTGGACATCGACCGCCAATACCGCGACCTCGCAGAACGCGATCGCCTCATGCGCATCGCTCCGCGCCGCTACAACCCGGAAGGCAAAGCGTGGCTGCCGATCCTTCACACCGAGCGCGACTGCCGTCAGTACACGGCCCTGTACTCAAACACCAGCCGCGCGCACGAGCTCGGCGCCCTCCGCGATTGGGTCGTTATCTTCCGCGACGACAAGAAACTCGGCGGCACGTGGACGGTCATCACCGCCCGCATCGGCCCCCTGAAAGGCCGCCGCGTCGTCCGTGGCCGCGAGGTCGAGTGTGCCCACTACTATGAGCAGCACCCTAAGCAACTGAACGTTGTATGAAAGCCCCCCGGCTCTGCCGGAGGACTGCGCTCAAATCTTCCGCGAATCATACGCCCAGTGCAGCAGCGCCTGCCGCTGCCGCCGGCGACATTCCAAGTCTCCTGGCCGGCAGTGCTTCCGAATCTGCGCCGCGTGCCGTCGCACGGCCCGCCACCTGGAAATCTGCCGTTCATCGTCCGGGCAACGACGCCCCATGTAATACCGGCAGTACCACTGAAACCAACCGCGCGGATCCTCTTGGTAAATCCAGCCCTTTTCCCGCCAAACAGAAAGGGGCTGCGACGCATTCACACCAAAAAAATTCAGCATCTGATCATGACGCTTCGAGCATAGCTTGGCGTCATCCCACCAATCTTCCGGAAACTCCGCCCGGCAGTCGGTCATATATTTCCCGCCGAAAACGCCTAGCTCGAGCATCTGCTTGGGCGTCAGCTCGGGCTTAAAGTCCGGGTGAAAGTTCGTCCCGGCCCGCTCCGTGCGTAGGTACTCGTACCCGCGCTGCATCTTGTCGTTCACCACGACGCGAACGGGTTGCATGGTTGAATTCAAATTAGCCTGACCTTTGAGAACAGGTGGAGTCGAGCTGCGGGACCTTCATGACTTCTTACTCCTACTCCTACTCTTACTCTTACTCGCCTTCCCCACTTTCTCCCCACTCATCATCCCCACCAACTGCCGCGCATCCAGCGGCGCCGCGCTCTTCTGATCATTATCAAAGTAGCAAAACACGTCGAGCCCGCGCCGCTTCCACCCTTTGATCGTCGCCGCCCACTCGCGCATCGCCTTCGCTCCGTACCGACTGTGATACTCACCCGTTGGCCCGTGCCCGCGCACATACACGAAATCCGCCGTCACCTCCCACGGCGCCGGCGCATCGACATGGTCTGAAATGCACAGCGCCACGTTCCGCTTCCGCAAAAGTTTGAAAATCTCGTCCGTGTACCAGCTCGCGTCGCGAAACTCAAACGCGTACCGATATCGCCGCGACAACATTTTAAAGAACGACTTCAGCCGCCCAGCGTCCGCCTTGAACCGCGCCGGCAACTGAAACAACACCGGCCCCGCCTTCGGCCCCAGTTCCTTCAGCCGCGATTCCATCAGCTCCAGGCTGTTCTTCGAGTTCTCGTTCAGCCGCTTCCAATGCGTGATGAACTTCGACGCCTTCCAGGCGAACGTGAACTCATCCGGCGTCTGCTCTCGCCATCCGCGCACCGCCTCCAGCGACGGCGTCCGGTAGAACGAGCCGTTGACTTCCGTGGTGGAAAACTGCGTCCCGTACCACTCGAGCCACCGCTTCTTTGCCATGTCCTCCGGGTAAAACGGCCCCCGCCAGCCGTCGTACGTCCAGCCCGAGGTGCCGATCCTAACGTCGCTCATGGCCGTTCACTTGGGCTTTAATTCTCGGGCGCCGCCGTTTAGACCTGCGCCATCAGCCCTCGGCTGCGCGCTCATCGCCTGGTCGATAATCCGCTTCAACTCGTCCGAAGCGTCGATATCCTCCGTCTCGGACGGTATCTCGGCCGCATCCGCCTGCGTCTTCGCCTCCTTGAAAAACGCCCGCAGGTCTTCATCGCTTACCCGCTCGCGGAGTTGCCATTTGCCATCCGGCTGACGATCGGCCACGTGGCTCATCGCCGCATCCATCCCCTTCTGATCGATCTTGTGATCGACCGCCCC
>JAICUM010000646.1 GCA_025935855.1 Pirellulales bacterium
GACTTCCATCACCGCGTTTAGACCCTGTTGTTCCGGGCGGTCGCTTTTGGCCACGCCGTACACGACCGCGGCCGTGCCGTAGCCGGCTTCGTTGGCGTACATGCCGCGCGCCAGGCCGTAGCGAAGGCCGTTGCCCATGACGGTGGCCATCACGCCGCCGGCCGCGGCGCCGGCGATTGGACGAAGCGAGAAGGCGTCGTGGAAAACGGCGGCGAGCACTTCCGGCAGTCGGCCAATGTTCAGACCAATGACGATCAGGCCGCCGATCATGTAGAAGCCGACCTTGAGCGGTGAGAGCTTTTCGGCAACCCGGCCGATGGATTTGACGCCGCCGATGATCACCAGCCAGGTGAGCACGGCGAGCGTCACGCCGATGGCGAGGCGGTTCAGATCGATGCGGAACGGCTCGGCGACGGGAGCGGCCGGATCCTCGGCCTTCGAATCCGCATCATTAGCGGGTGTTTCAGTGCCAATGCTCCACTGGCCCAGGTCGAGTTGCTGATGTTTGAGCTGGCTGTCGAGCACGCCGGCGATGGAGTTTGGTTGCGTGAAGGGCGTCGTAAAAAGCACGGCGATCGCCGCGATGAGGGCGTAAAGCCATGCCAGGGCCGGCGAGCCGAGGCCGTCGCGGAGGTAATACATTGGGCCGGAAAGCGTCTTGTCGCCGCGGGCGATGCGGAAGTTGAGGCCGAGTGCGGCTTCGGAGAATTTCACCGCGGTGGCGAGAAAGCCGTAGACCCAAATCCAGAACAGCGCGCCAGGGCCGCCGGAGACGATGGCCGTGGCAACGCCGACGATATTTCCCGTGCCGATGGTAGCGGCCAGGCCAGTCATGAAGGCTTGAAAGGGGGAGATGGCGCCGCCGGCGCCGGATTGCTGCGTGGCGACCATCGTGCGAAAGGCTTCGCCTAAGCGGCGAACCTGCACAAAACCCGTGCGGAAGGAAAAGAACGCGGCGGTCGCCAGGCAGATGCACACGGCCCAGGGCCAGTACATGCGGTCGGCGGCGCTTTGGATGAACTCGGCGAATTGGTTCATGACTGACGTCGGCGAGCAGGAGAATTTGGCAAACGCGGCGTCGCTATCTTAACAAGGCGGGGCGTTCGATGCTGGCGCCGTACATGGATGGCGTCGCCCGCCGCGAGCGGCGGGGCTAAATGTGTGGCAGCGCGGGGGGGACGCCGTCTGTACGATCTTGCCGGGGTGAGCGTGCTTTCCTAGACTCCGCGGCCGATTTTGCCCGCGCTTGCCCGTCGTTGCCGGAGGCTCGACCCATGGCTCGTTTTGCCGCTTCTGTTGTTTCATTGCTGGTCGCCGCTTGTTTCGCGGTCAGTGGGTTCTGCCAGTCGCCTGACGCGACGCGGCCGGGCGCTACCGGATGGCGAGCGCCGTTGGATGACGACGACGCGCGTTACGGCTCCGCCGACAGCTCCTCGACGCCGACGCAGACCTCGGTCACGCCGGCGCCAATGTCACCACAGGACGATCAGCCGCTGCATGCGCAGGTGAGCAAAGGCTCAAGCACACTGCCGAATGACTACGGCCAGGTGTGGCGAGAGTATGACATCACGCCCTACACGATGCGCGTGGAGTCGTCGCAGCATCCGGAGCAGGCGATCGTTGATTGGATTTTGCGTGAGACTGGTTATGAGGCGTGGCACTCGACGCCGGTGGGATTGCTGTCGGCTGACCGCAAGGTGCTGCGGGTGTATCACACGCCACAGATGCAGGCGACCGTGGCGGATATCGTCGATCGGTTCGTGAGCACGAAGGCCCAGAACCACGGCTTCGGGCTGCGGATCATGACGCTGAAGAATCCGAACTGGCGGACGCGGGCGATTCCGCTGATGACGTCGATTCCCGTTCAGTCGCCGGGCGTGCAGGGGTGGATTTTGGCTCGCGAGGACTCGGCGATTCTGCTGGCCGAGCTCAAGCGGCGGACCGATTTCCGCGAGCACACGACGGCGCACCAGATGGTGCTCAACGGGCAGACGTCGGTCGTTTCGACAATGCGGCCGCGGACTTACTCGAAGGGCATTATTCCCGTGCCGAATGCGTGGCCGGGGTATCAGCCGGAGATGGGGCAAATTGAGGAGGGCTTCACGCTGGAATTCGCGCCGCTGCTTTCGACCGATGCGGCGACGACCGACGCGGTCGTGAAGCTGAAGCTGACGCAGGTCGAGAAGATGCTGCCGGTGCAGTTAGAGGTGCCAAACTCGATCGCCCAGAATCAGCACGCCCAGGTCGACGTGCCGCAACTGACGATGATTCAGATCCACGAGCGATTCCGCTGGCCGACGGATCATGTGCTGCTACTGTCCATTGGCGTGGTGGCGACGCCGGGGCCGGAGCCGGCCAACCCGGTTATCGATTCGATTCCGCTGTTGCCCAAGAGCGCACCGCGGGCCGACGCGCTGCTAATGGTGGAAAGCACCGGCACGGCGGCCGTTCCCTTGGTGAGCGGCACGGGCGCCGCCTCCGCCGCTGTGCCGCAAACGGCCAGCCGCATGGACCGCACGTTTCACGGTCGGTATTGATTGTTTTGCGTCAAACCGCATCGGCGGAACCAATTTCGTTGCTGATCGGGCGTTTTTGCGGGGTCTGA
>JAICUM010000507.1 GCA_025935855.1 Pirellulales bacterium
AACAGTCGCATATTGCGTCCAAAGAATAATAAGGGGCGTCGATCGATCTTCGACCGTTGCACCGCTGAGGTTTGACTCATACTAGGCTTTGTCTGAAAACGTCAGGGACACATTAAACGCAGATAACGTTGGATGCACGCCATTTTAACCATGCCGCAGAAGTTGGTCGCTGTCTTCTCGAACCGGGTGGGGATGCGGCGACAGATCCGCCAATCACTTACTTCCTCCTTCCAGCTCCGCCAGCTTCGCCAGCAACCGGCGCCTTAGCGTGTACGCGTTTCGCAGCATTCCCACCGCGAAAATTAAAAGGAACACGCCCACCACGGCGATCCAGAACACGCCGCCCGTTCTCTCCCGCGCGATCGCGATCCCCGCCCCCACGGAGAGAAACACACCGCACGCACCGGTCGCGACCCAGGCGGTGGCGATGCGATCAAGGGCTGTGGGACAGCGCTTGCGCCATAGAATCCAGGTCATCACGCCAATCCAACTGATTCCGACCGCCGTCATCGCGCCGAAGGCCACATGTAATCGCAGCGGAAGTTCACGCGGCTCGGTTGTCCACAGTGACAGTATGACGGCCGCCATCACGCTCGCCGCCAACAGGATGCCGCGATAGAACCATCGACGGCGCGACGAAAGCTCGCCACGCACCAGCATCATCACCTGGTCGATCGCAGGAGGCGGGGAAGTGAGCGCGTTCATCGAAATCTCCTCAGGTTATGGTTGTAAATTCTGCCGCAGCACTTGCCGCGCCCGATGCAGGCGTGACTTGATCGTCCCCGCTGGGACGCCGCAAATCTCCGCCACGTTGGCAACCGGCAGCTCTTGGAGATAGTGCAGCACGACCGCTTCACGGTCCATGGGACAGAGCCGATTTAGCTTCGTGGCCAGAAATTCCTTGTCGGCTAGTTGCTCGGCATGAGTATCGGCCATCGGAATGTCTGCCAGCGCTTCCGTGGCCGGCCGCCGATACTGGTCACGAAAGCGATCGACAATGGCCGCTCGCGCAATGCCATATACCCACGCCGACCACCGTTCGGGCTCGCGGAGCCGCACGAGCGAGCGAATCACCCGCAGCCACACGATCTGAAGCACGTCCTCAGCGGCCGCGCTGTCGGAAGTCATCCGAGAGATGAAACTCCACAATCGTGGCTGCCAGCGTTCGACCAGTTGCCGCCAGGCGTCTTCGTGGCCCAATTGGCAACGAACGACGAGTAGGGCATCCGGTGGTTCGGAGTCTGGCATTGCAGGTTCCTTGGCTGCTCTCGTAGTCGCTCGTACCCACGGCGCGGTTCATGAAAAGCGAGACAATTGCGATCGAAGCGAGGCAAGCCGCGAGCGCTGCCAGTCTCGTCCCAGAGAGCGATCCACGCGCCAACCGCTCCGCCGTTCACCGCCAGCGTAAGGTTCGGTTTCTCCTTGCGCAAGAAGCTATGCAGGTCGCGGACAAACGCGGGGCGTCGCGAGGCAGCGTGAGTCAATGTTCCGCTCGTCGCCGAAGGATGGTATGAGCGGCGCTTCGTAAACAGCGTTAAACGTCTCCTGACAACGCTCGCATGCGCAGCGACCAGCGTAGCCGTAGCCTGGTTCTCGAGGTGCACGCCGCTGAGCTTCGGATACCGCTTGAGGAAGCGTTTGATCAGTTCAAGCTGCCAGGCGCGTGCTTCGGCAGGCGTTACCCGATTTCTGTAACAACGGAGCGCGGAACATCGATCACGGCTCCGAGCAATGCCCCGGTTCCAGCCGCCCATTCACTTTGAGGCTTCAATCATCAACTTGTGCTTAATTGGGGTCACGGCAGATGCCGCCGCGGCGAACAGTTCCTGGTCGCGGCGGATGCCGCCGGCGGCGACCTGCTCGATGGCGGCTGCTTCCTGGGGCGCCATCTGCTTGAACTCCGGAACCTTCGTCAGCAGGCTTTTCACGAGCGGCGTCTCATAGTTCTGCTGCGTGCGAACGGCCGCCTCGACCTTGCGGAACGGCTCGCAGAAGGGATTGTCAATGAACTCGGCCGCGAGGTTAATGCCCTTCGCCAGTTGTTCGCGGGTAAACACCCTGGAGGCTGTTCCCCACGTGACGCGGCATTTGTCGGCAGGCGCATGCTCAACCACCAAGGTGAAGCGGTTTAGATCGTCATTGAAGGGCATAAACTCGATGATGCCCGAGGTCGCGCTGGTCGCCTTCGGATCGCCAAAGAAGCAGAACGGGTATCGCGAACTCTCAAGTTCCACCGTCCCGTTGGCGCACGATAGCACCTTGTGACCGCTGGTGGCCGCGGCATGATTCGCGCTCATGTCCACAGTGATCTTGCCGATCTCACCGTCGAAGCCGAGTGCTTTGAGAAACGCATAGGCCATGACGAGCTGGCCGTCCGCATCGGGATGCACGCCGTCGCCGCCGGCTACGTGGTACTCATGGCCATACTTCCGTTTGGCCTTCTGCATCACATCCATCATGGGCGTGTGCACGTCAGCGAAGGCCACGCCGCTCGATTGGGCCACCTCGCGGGCTATGTCGCGCAGCTCGCCGAGCGTCTTGTTGTAGATGGCCGCCTGCTCGGGATTGCGGAACTTGTCAGAATCCACGCAGCCCGGGGAACCGACGATAATCGTCCGTACGCCAGCCGCCTTGGCCTTGTCAACGATCTGCTGCTGGGCTTGGCGATACCCATCGGCTCGATCCTTCGAGAGTGGTCCATACCCGCCGTCGTTCATCCCAAAGCAGGTGGTGATCAGTGTGGGTTTGAACCGCAGCACGTCATTGTCCATGCGACGAGCGAAACCGGCGGCCGTTTCGCCGCCCCAGCCGAATTGGGCGACGCGCAGTTTGTCCAGCGGCTGACACATGAGCAGGTAGTCTTCCATGAACACCGAATACTGCTTTTGCTCAGTGATCGAGTCGCCAATCACCGCGACCATGTCGCCCGACTGCAAGAGCGGCTGTTCGCCGACGGCGACCGTTTGGCAGGCTAATGTGAGCCCGACAAGAAAGAAGGAGAGCATTTTCATCGTATGGGACCTGTTTTTTGAGGGGCGCAAGGAATTAACGGCTGCCAAAGCGGGATGGTGCAGTATAGGCAGTCAGGTCGGCCGGCAACACTGAGTCCATGGGTACGCTCGATCTGCACGCGCCGCCCTGCGCCTTCAGGATTGTAACCCACCTGCCGCGCGTAACTTTCAAAGCTGCCAGCCGTGTTCAGCGCCAGGGGTCGGCGTCGTCGCATTTTCAACACGGTGCGCGTCAGCATCCGCGGAATTGCCAAACTCATCAGCGCGAAGAAGCAGGCAGATCAGTGAAGGAAGGTCCCGGGCGGTGGAGGGAACGGCGCCTACCCAAGACGGTAACCATAGTTGACGAGGATGGACCGCCATGGACGGTTTGTCACCCAAGTCGTAAAAACTTCGCCAGATAGGGAGCGGTGCGGCTAGTCGAAACCTTTATTAGCTCCGGCGGCGGCCCTGCGGCGACGATGCGACCGCCTTCCTCTCCCGCACCCGGGCCCATGTCAATTACCCAGTCGCTTCCGGCCGCCACACTCATGTCATGCTCAACCACGACCACCGTGTTGCCGGCCTCCACCAAGCCGTTCAACTGAGTGATTAGCTTCTCAACATCGGCGGGATGGAGTCCGGTGGTCGGCTCATC
>JAICUM010000625.1 GCA_025935855.1 Pirellulales bacterium
ACGGCTTCCGACCCATAAGCCTGGAAAATGGTCGCCATTGAATGCGTGGCCGCTTTCGGAACTGCCGCGGCCTACCTCGCCGCTAATTATGGTTTGCGACAGGCCATCCGAAATGCTTTTGAATGATGTACGAGCTTTCCAGGATTTCACGCGCTTCGACGAAGGCGGATCGTAGAAAAGCTCCGTCGAGCGGTTTGGCTGAGGCACGGGACCGTCCGCCAAATGCGATGTCGAGCCATCAAAAGGCTTTATGGTAAGGTAGGCGACCAGAACGTTGGCATCATTGAATATGCTGCAGGTCGATCCCGCGACCGCGCGGTAATCAGAAATTGCTCCCTTGTACGGCCCGCCGCCTGATAGCGGATCGGGGTCATTGCGGGGGTGGTTGTGTCCGTCCATCGGATCCGACGGAGAATCAATGACGCGAGAATCGTGCGCGCTCGACGGGCAGTAGTAGCTTTCGACGGTCGCCGCTCTCGTACGATACTGTTGATCGTAAAAGCAGCCGTAGTTGCCGAGCTTGTAGTCCCACAAACCCTTGACCTGCGCCTGTTCCATGTAGTCCAGAATGAGCATTAGAAACGTTAGGTTGCCATCGGAAACGCGGAAGGGCGGCAGCCCTTTTTTGGCACTTTCGTAGTTCTGGACCGCCAGGCCGATTTGTTTCAAGTTGTTCTGACACTGATTGCGTCGAGCCGCCTCGCGTGCCGCCTGCACCGCCGGGAGCAACAGGGCGACCAGCACGCCGATAATCGCGATCACGACCAGCAGCTCGACGAGCGTAAACGCGACACGCTGGCATCGGCCCAAACGTTTTAAGCGAGACCTGGTTAGCGCATCCATGAGAATCCCTTTGGTTTCCGGCGAACGGGCAGCTTCAATTCAATGCGACCGCGCCGCGACGAGTCATCGCCTTACTTCAGATCAGAGCACGCGGAACTGCCGGCGATAGCGAACATGCACTCTCAATCCGCACCAATCGCTGCGAACTCACGCTAGGCGGTGATATGGAAGAGCTCAGCCGCCTGCTGCCCCAGTTCCCGTCACCATAATCGCCGTGAGTAGCTTTGCGGTCTAGGATCATTTTTTGCAAGAATGGTCCCAATTTACGCAGCGCTCGAATCGGCCGCCAGGGAAAGGAAGTTCACGCCGGCAAAATGCTCGCCGCTCCTTTGCAGGACGTCTAAAGTGCATCAGCCGGGGCGGGTTGTGAACCGTCAACGAAATCGTCGGAAAAGTTGCGTTGCGGTAATTCGGAACATTAATGCAACTATTGCTACTTGGATGCACCGATTCCCAACTTAACATAAACGGAACGTAACTTTGCATCCGGCGGTCTTCTCTCGTTGGCAAAAAATCGGGCATGATCGCTCGAAAGGCGGCAGCAGCTAACAAAGGGCGACGCTTCATGGCTTGCCGCAGCATCGCTCAGGCCACAGCCAGGCCTAGATTCGGACCGGCAAGGGCGACTGATTGTTTCAACATCCGATTCCCTTTATTTCGACAGCGCTTTTCCAGGAGACAGCTCATGAATCGACAACGTTGCTTCGTTCTTGCCGTGATCGCGGCATCTCTTGTTGGATGGACTACCTCTTCACACGCCGCCACGCTCGTCAGCGATATGTGGAGCGATGGCACTCGAACTGATCCAGCGTCCCCCGTTTATTCTGAAATGGGAGTCGATTCAGATTCCGACGGCAATTTGGAATCGGCCTGGTTCGGCAACAACGTGACGAGCGGCGTCCCATCGCTCACCGTGCCTTCGGCTGGAACTCTTCGCGGAGCCGTGGCGACAAGCTCCGTTTCATGGACGACTTATTTCACGCCCGAAGGCTCGGAAGTGAATCTGGCGAACAACGGAGATTCGCTTCGCATCACGTGGGACTTCACGCCGACGGGCGTGAATTCGAGCAACACCAGTCAAAACTTCCGCATCGCGCTGGTAGACACCCCTAGCGGCGCGCGTCTGACTAGCGACAACGCGCCTGGTTCGGCAGCTTACGCTGGATATGCCTTGTTCTTGAACGTTGGACAGACCACCGGTCGTAGCACCCCTTTTCAATTGCTCGAGCGAACCGTGGCCAATAGCGATCTGTTAAGCACCAGCGCGAACTGGGGTAATGCAGTCAATGCCGCCGGTTTCGGCAACGGAGCCGTAGGATACGTCGATGGCCAGGCGTATGAGCTGGTGATGACGTTGACGCGGAACGGTTCGTCCTTGGACATCGCCGCCACGATGACCGGCGGTAATATTAACAGCACGGGAAACGTGAGCGTGTCGACGACGGATGCGAGTCCAAGCAGTTTCATTTTCGACACGTTTTCCTTGCGCCCAAGCAACGCCTCCACGACTGCTAGCCAATTCGACACGTCGCGGTTCAAGGTGGAATTCACCACGGTACCCGAAATCGGTTCACTATGGCTGATGGGCCTCGGCGTGGCCGCCTCGCTTGCTTATTGGCGTCGCCGATAATCTAAGAGGCGGCAGAACAGACAATACTCTCTGTATCAAGCGGACGCGGTAGCCGACGCACGAGCCTCGCGCTCGCTTTGCGCGAAGTCGCGCTCGGCGCGCGTCCCCTCAGAAACAAACATGCGTTGCGCCATGAATTCGCTGACCCTGTTTGGAGGATTGCTTGCCGCTCTTTGCGGAAGTTGCGCGGCCCTTCACGCAGGCGGCAGCCCGCCAGCTTTTCCCGGCGCGGTCGGCCAAGGCGCCGCGGCCAGCGGCGGCCGCGGCGGCGAC